>JAFYZG010000169.1 GCA_017548825.1 Oscillospiraceae bacterium | reverse complement strand
ATTATCATTATAGTAGACAAAAGAAGTCCCGTATATACGGTGGGATTCGTCACTATCCTCACTCCAAAAATATAGAGACGATAATCAATACATGATAGAATTAATCTGTCAGAATAATACTTTATCCGCGAGGTCAAACATATATGAAACTGGGCATAGTCGGGCTCCCCAACGTTGGTAAGAGCACCCTTTTCAATGCCATATCGAATGCCGGCGCGCAGGCGGCCAACTACCCGTTCTGCACCATCGAGCCAAACATCGGCACGGTCGCAGTCCCGGACAGTCGTCTGGACTGGCTGGCCGATTACTACAGTCCCAAGAAATACACTCCCGCCACCATCGAGTTCGTCGACATCGCGGGCCTTGTCCGCGGCGCCTCCAAGGGCGAAGGCCTGGGCAACAAGTTCCTGGAGAACATACGCCAGTGCGACGCTATCATCCATGTGGTGAGATGCTTCGACAGCACCGAGATCATACATGTGGACGGGTCTGTGGATCCCATCAGGGACATAGAGACGGTCAACTATGAACTGCTTCTTTCCGATATCGAGATCCTCTCCCGCCGCATCGACAAGACGTCCAAAGCCGCGAAGGGAGACAGAACTCTCGCTTCCGAACTTGAATTCCTGAACAGACTCAACGCCTTCCTTAACGAAGGCAACAACGCCAGAGCGTTCGAAGTCTCCGAATCCGACAGGGATCTGTTCAACGACATTCCCCTGCTCTCCGCGAAGCCGGTCATATACGCTGCCAACATCTCCGAGGACGACCTCATGGACGGAGCGGACAACGCCTACGTGGAGCAGGTAAGAGAATATGCGGCGAGAGACGGAAGCGGCGTCGTGGTCATCTGTGCCAAGACGGAGGAGGAGATCGCGGGATTCGACCTTGAGGAGAAGAAGGCGTTCCTGGAGGATCTCGGTATAGAGTACAGCGGCCTCGAGCAGCTCATCCAGGAGGGATACTCTCTTCTAGGTCTCATCAGCTTCCTGACCGGCGGCGCCGATGAAGTCAGGGCCTGGACCATAAAGAAGGGCACGAAAGCCCCGCAGGCCGCGGGAAAGATACACAGCGACTTCGAGAGAGGCTTCATCAGAGCCGAGATAGTTCCGTTCGAGACTCTCAGGGAAATGGGAAGCATGCAGGCCTGCAAGGAGAAGGGTCTGATCAGAAGCGAAGGAAAAGATTACGTAATGAAGGACGGAGACGTTACGCTCTTCCGTTTCAATGTATGAGGTGAAGATATGCGTTTGGGTGTTGTGGTCGCATTTGAGGCCGAGATAGGCCGCATAGACGAACAGGGCGAGATCAGGACCGTCTGCGGCGTCAGGTACGCGGAGGTTCCTTTCGGCAAGAACACCGCCGTGATAGCTCTCAGCGGGATCGGAAAGGTAAATGCCGGAGCCTGCGTGCAGGTGCTGGTGAGCGTGCTTAAGTGCGAAGCCATACTCAACATCGGCCTTGCCGGCAATGCCTGCGATCTTCCTCTGGGCGGCGCCGTGCTGGCGGACCGCGTGGTCTATCACGATCTTTTCCCCGAGAACTTCATCTCCCAGGATGCACCGGGAACATCCGAGTTCATCCCGGACGCCGGAATGCGCGGGACCGCAAGACAGATCCTTGAGGAGATGGGCGTCGTGTACAGGGACGGGACCGTGGCTTCAGGCGACCAGTTCATCTCCGACAATGCCCTCAAGGCTTCCATCATAGAAAAGACCGGCTGTTCCTGCGTCGAGATGGAAGGAGCGGCCATCGCCCACATCGCTCTCAAGAACGGCATACCTTTCTGCCTGGTCAAGATCATCTCCGACAACGCCGACGATGACGCCGGAGAACAGTTCGACGAGACGGTTCTCATCTCCTCTTATCTCAACACGTCGGTGCCGTTCATCCGCAGATTCGCGGAAAGATTCTCTCTTTGATCATCTTTTTATAAGGAGCGTTATAGAACAGTGAAACTGCTAGAAGACCGCATCAGATCAGAAGGCAAGATCCTTCCCGGAGACATCATCAAAGTCGACGGATTCCTCAACCACAGGGTCGACGTCAGCCTGCTTCGCGAGTGCGCAAAGGAGTTCGGAAGACTGTTCGACACGAGCAAGATCACATGCGTAGTCACCATAGAGGCGTCCGGGATACCCATCGCCACCGTCTGCGCGGAGGAATTCGGCGTTCCGCTCATCTATGCCAAGAAGGCAAAGAGCGACAACATCTCCGGCGACGTCTACACCAGCGATATCAGGTCCTACACCTACAACAAACCCGTCAAGCTGACTCTCAGCAAGGAGTGGCTGACTAAGGATGACAAAGTGCTTGTGATCGATGACTTCATGGCAAACGGTCAGGCCCTCAGCGGTCTGATCGACATCATAGAACAGGCCGGTGCGGAGCTCGTCGGCATCGGTATCGCCATTGAAAAAGGATTCCAGCCCGGAGGAGCGGAACTGCGCGCAAAGGGCTATGATCTCAAGAGCCTTGCAATAATCGATAAAGCGGATGAGAACGGATTCGTTTTCCGTCCGCAGGAATAATATGGAGGAGAAAAATGTCAGATAACGTTCGTCCCGAGTCAATGAAAAGGATCAATACCCCGGAACTGGCGGAAGCGTTCATCAATGAACAGGTGGAGGCCGTCAGGGAACAGGTCGGAGACAAAAAAGTCCTTCTCGCCCTGTCCGGCGGCGTAGACTCATCTGTAGTCGCCGCTCTTCTCATCAAGGCGATAGGAAAACAGCTCACCTGTGTACATGTCAACCATGGCCTGCTGCGCAAAGGCGAGCCCGAGCAGGTCATCAGGGTCTTCCGCGATCAGATGGACGCCAACCTCATCTATGTCGACGCAGTCGACAGGTTCCTT
>JAFYZG010000168.1 GCA_017548825.1 Oscillospiraceae bacterium | reverse complement strand
GGAAGAGACAAGTGCGCTGACGCCCATCAGCATGCTGAATACGGAGGACCACATCTCGGGCGTGATCAGATCATCGAACAGATAGCTGTCCGCTCCTCCGATGTCAGTCTTGATGAAATACGGCATGAAGTTGCTGCCTATTGGCACAAAGAAGAAGTTGATGAACACGACTGCGGCCATCAGTATCATAAGCGCTTTCTGTGTCCGCAGATAATCCAGGCCGTCCTTCATGTCGGAGAAGAACAGTTTCAGTGTGAGTCTGTCCTCCGAGACCTGTTCTTCACAGCGTATGAACATCACCGAGATTCCGGAAATGATGTAGCAGACTCCCATGATCAAAAACAGCACCGGCAGCGGGAGGGCCGCGTAAAGGACACCTGCGACAGCCACTCCGATGATGGCAGTGAGCGAACTGCGGATCGTGGTATATGACGTCGCCTGCTGCAGCCTGTCCTCATCCACTATATACGGAAGCAGTCCGGAAGAAGCCGGCCCGAATATCCCGGTCAGTATATTCCCCGCGATGCCGACTGCAAAAAGCACTATCAGATTGGCCTTCTGATCCTTTGTCACGATCATAAAGACAGCAGCAGCCATCAGCAGCGTACCTCTTATGAGATCACAGGCGGTCATGATCCTGACCTTGCTGTTCCTGTCGCCCAGCACTCCCCCGAAAGGCATCGCTATCAGCATGGCCGCGCTGCATACGCCAACGAACAGTCCCTGTATGAACGCATTGTTTCCGCTCAGCTCGAGGATATAGAAGCTAACCGCGAAACTGTAGAGAGCATAACCTATCTCGGATACCAGTCCCTCCAGGAACAGCAACCGGAAGTTCCTTGAGGAGAAGACGTTTTTTGTTTTTATATCATTATTCATTGCTGCGTATCTCCTCCCACATCAGTTTCATTTCATCGTCTCCAAAGCGGTCAAGTATCATCTCAGCTCCTTCTGCCGCCGTTTCGCCGAAGGAATCTATGATCTGTATCCTGTGTTCCAAATAAATAAACTTCATCGTTCCGACCCCGTAATCCGGGGCATTGCTCAACTCCGCAACTATCTTATACGCTTTCTCCATACCGGATCTTGCCTCATCTGTCTTTCCCTGCATCTTCTGCGCACAAGCAAGAAAGAGCAGGAGATAAGAATAGATCCTGTCCAGGCCGTCAGGCGTTCCTTCTTTTTTGATCCCCGATACGGCTTCTATCGCCCATCTCATGATCTCTTCAGCTTGCAGGTAGTCTTTTTTTGCGAGATATACACATGCAAAACCTACAGCTGAATTGATCATCTCGGAGAGGCTGAGCAAAAGGCCGGAGCTGAGATAAGGCACCGCCTCTTCGTATCTTTCGAGATACATCGCCAGGCTCAGTCCTATAAGGTAGCTGAACACCGCTCCTCCGTTGTGCTGTTTAAGAAGCTCTATCCCCTTTTCCTTTTCTCCCAGCATGATATAGTTATCCGCCATCATGCCGTAGATGATCTGCTCGCTGATCTCGGGATCCGTATTCTGCGGCAGGAGCACCAGCGCGTGTTCCAACAGCTCCTGAGACCGTCTGAGTCTTTTCTCATCTCTGGACCCGTTGCCGTATATCTGATAAACGTTCGCGGCATTCATGACCGCTTCGAACGAGTTCGGGTATTTCCTGAGCATGACCTCCGTCTGTGTGATAGCTTCGGGATCCCTGCTCTGTGTGAGCTGTCCTATATTCTCGAGAGATGCCTTGAGACTGCTTTCATTCATTCGGTGTCCCAGCAGGGCATCGACCGAACTGTCGAAGAAGTCAGCCAGAGAGACCAGCATGTCAAGCTCCGGCACCGAGAGACCGGCTTCCCATTTGTAGACCGCACCAGCTGTCACTCCCAGGACTTCCGAGAGCTGTTCCTGTGTGAGCTTCCTCTCTTTTCTGTATCTGCGTATATTCTCAGCAAGCGTCGTTCCCATCGATTCGCCTCCTTGTCATCATGATCCCATTATCTCACCCGGAAAGCAGGAAAGGAAGACACTATTGATACTGATAGGATTATTATTTCTATACCGCTAGTATGAATTCAATGTTTTCAGAGTATAAAAACGCACAAAAGACCATCCTGACGGATGGCCTTATTCATAGTTATATGAACCCGGTCAGATGACCGGCATGCTGCTTTGTATCACAGCTGTCTGTACAGATCTTTGGGGCTGATGCCGTTGTTCCTGGCATTGACGTTCCAGCTGTAGTTCGCTATCCACATGAAAAGTCGTCTTGGAAACAGATGCGGTTCAGCAAATATATCTTCCGTCTTCTCTCCTGAGTTTATCGCCTTTGCCAGTTTCTCAACTCCCTGCGAAATTTTCTTTGTCGGACCGATCCTGAAAGGAAGAGCCTGCATAAGGACTCCCTGCAGTTCTCCGGCGCTGACTCCGAGACCTCCGCAGTATTCGAATTCCATCCTGGCACACCACTGCTTTACTGCTTCGAAGATGTTGACGAACTGGCTGCTCTCGTACAGACCCATGTTGGATATGAGATATATCTTCTTGCTGCTGCCCCTGTAAGTTCTTTCAAATGTCTCCATCAGACGGATCATCTGGGAAGGGATCCCATCCACATACAAAGGCATACAGAGGATCATCGTTCCGACATCTTTGAGTTTATCGACAAGACCGTCCAGATCATTGAGATGTTTCCTCAGTTCTACGGTCTCTGGCTCCGTATTCAGCAGTTCCTCCACTTTGGCCGCGATCTTTCCGGAGTTTCCGCCCGCTC
>JAFYZG010000022.1 GCA_017548825.1 Oscillospiraceae bacterium | reverse complement strand
GTCAGTTCCTCTTCCGGCTCATCACCGAGCGAGAAGGCGAATGGGGAAGGAGCGGGCTGCTCATCGTTGAATCTGTATTCTTCGAACTGGGGCGCTTCGGGCTCGGTCTCTTCGGGAACGAAGTCCTGAGTCTCGGGCTCGAAGGGCTCCTCTTCATACTCGGGGTATGCGGGTTCGGGCTGGCTGTTGACAGCTTCCTCGAGCTCCACGAGTCTGCGCTCGAGCGCTTCAGCTCTTCCGGTCACTTCGGTGAGATAGCCGTTGAGCTGGTCTCTGGAAGCATTTGCGGTGTCGAGCTCGCCCTGAAGTTCATTTATTCTCTGGTCTTTAGCCGCGTTGGTCGCGTCAAGTTCGCTCTGCAGATCGGTGATCCTTCTGCCGGCTTCATTAAAGCGGGAGACTATTTCCTCGAGCCTTCCGTTGAGGGCCGCAATCTCGGCGTCCTTGTTCTTGAGCGCGCCGTTGAGGATACCGAAATCGTTAAGGATCGTGGAGTTCCTCTGTACCTGCTCATTGAACTGAACACGTGTGTTCTGAAGTTCGTTGCGCACCGATTCGAGCTCTGACCTCAGTGACTGCTCGACGGCATTGCCGGCTGCGCCTTCCGACGCGAGCTTGGTGATCCTGGCTCTCAGATTCTCTACCTCTGCCGCCAGATCGCTGTTCTTTCTGACCTGATCATCATACTGGAGCTTCGCATTGGAAGCGTCGGCCATGTAGTCCTTGATCTGGTCGCGCATGTTATTGGCGCTGTGTGTGGCTTTGTCATATCTGTCCAGATAATCAAGAGCGCACAGAAGGGCAGCATTGGTGATGGACGCAGAAGGATTCTGCGTGAGGATCTGCTTGAGGTCTTCGTTCAGGATGTCATTGAGCTTCCTGACCTGTGCTTCATCCTCCTGGGTATTGATTATCAGATTGAATCCGCCGATATTGAGAGATATCTTGTTGGCCATTAGATCACCTCAAAACAATAAAATGATTTTTGTTTATGCACTTAATATTCCCTAACTGAAATATTATATAACATTAAATGCCGTAATTTCAAAAAATATATCACTTTGCACAAGAGATACTGTATTATATCATGTGGAGGCCGTCGGACGGTATCTCGACCGGCTCTGCGGCACACCAGTAAAGAGCGGAAAAAGGACGGGAAGAGACGTAATATGGTCCTTCTGGAAAAGTACTCCGGCACATATAAAACACCCTGCGGCGCGGTCAAGACGAACGAGACCGTGCGTTTTTGCGTAGATACACAGGAACGCGGCCCTCTCACTCTCAACGTGAGATCTGACGACGGGACCGTCCGATTCGAGAAACATATGGAGAAACAGGGAGACCGGCATTTCTGCGAGATATCTTTCGATTGTAAAGGGCTTTACTTTTACAGCATCTCGGACAGCGGTTCGCGGTTCCTCAACTATACGAACGACGGCAAAGCTTTCTTTTCCGGAGAGCAGGTATGGGCACAGCAGCTGGTGATGGATGACGGTTATGTCCCCGCGCGCGGATACAGCGGAGGGATAGCTTATCAGATATTCCCGGACAGATTCGCCATATCGGGAAATGTGAAGAAACTGCCGGGAAGGATTTATCACAGTGATCTTTCCGACATGCCGCACTGGAAACCGGACGCACTGGGCAAGATACGCAACAATGATTTCTACGGCGGAAACCTGCGCGGCATCGCAGGCAAACTGGATTATCTGTCCGATCTCGGGGTGACTCTCATCTATCTGAACCCCATATTCGTATCCAATTCCAATCACAGATACGATACCGGAGACTATCACGCGATAGATCCTCAGCTCGGCTCGGAGGACGACTTCCGTTATCTCTGCGCGAAAGCTTCGGAAAAAGGCATAAAGATCATCCTGGACGGCGTCTTCAGCCATACGGGCGACGACAGCATCTATTTCAACCGCTACGGCAATTATGACTCTCTGGGAGCATATCAGAGCAAGGATAGCCCGTATTTCAGCTGGTACAGATTCGAGCGCTGGCCCGACAAATTCGATTCCTGGTGGGGCATCGAGACACTGCCCGAAGTGGACGAGATGGATCCGTCATATACGGAATTCATCACCGGTCCTTCCGGCGTCATCGACCACTGGATGAGCGCGGGAGCATCCGGTCTCAGGCTGGATGTCGCCGACGAGCTTCCGGACGAGTTCATCGTGAAGATCCGCCAGGCGGTCAGAAGGAACGATCCGGAGGGCCTGCTCATCGGAGAGGTATGGGAGGATGCCAGCAACAAGATAAGCTACAGCAAAAGAAGAAAATACTTCCAGGGCGACGAGCTGGACGGATGCATGAACTATCCCTTCAAGAACGCCGTGCTGGAGTTCATCAGATCCAAGGACGCAGCGGCGTTCAGAGATGCCGTCGAAGAGATCTGCATACATTATCCGAACGAGATGCTCAGCACCTGCCTCAACATGCTCTCCAGCCACGATACCGAAAGGGCGATCAACGCCCTCGCGGCTCCGCAGTACGCGCACAAGAGCAGGGAGGAGCTGTCCTCGATAATCCTCTCCAAAGACGAGTACCTCAAAGGCGTCGAGATGCTCAAACTGGCGTACGCGCTGATCTTTTTCCTGCCCGGGATCCCCATGATCTACTACGGCGACGAGATCGGTCTGCAGGGATACGGAGACCCGTTCTGCAGAGGTTTCTTCTGTGAAGACAACGCGGACAGGAACCTGCAGGAAGCCATTAAGGAAATATGCAAAAAAAGAAAGGAGAACTCCGACATCCTCGGCGAGGGTTCAACGGAATTCTTCCTTTCGGAAAACAGCGTTATAGGTTTTTACAGGACCATGGGAGACAGCAGACTGGCCTTCGTCATAAATCTGAGCGATGAGCCCGTAACTGTTCTCGGCGAAGAGATATCTCCCTGGAGATACAGCGTCATCAGGCTCTCATAGAGCTCCGTGACCGCGCCATGC
>JAFYZG010000167.1 GCA_017548825.1 Oscillospiraceae bacterium | reverse complement strand
GCCGAAAATACTTGGTTGGAGACGACCTGGGAAGATAGGTAGGTGCTGGCTCTCACATTATTCAAGCCTCAATAGCTCAATGGCAGAGCATCCGGCTGTTAACCGGAGGGTTGTAGGTTCGAGCCCTACTTGAGGCGCCAGATACTGACTGTAGCCCGTCGGAAGACGGGCTACAGTTAAGAATCAGAGATGGCATTATGACAGTTAAAACACGTCGTATCAGGGACGTATGTTTCTGTTGACACTGTAAGTTCTTTTCTATTATAATGTCTTGGCAGTTCAATAAGGGCCTTTAGCTCAGTTGGTCAGAGCAGCCGGCTCATAACCGGTCGGTCCGGGGTTCGAGTCCCTGAAGGCCCACCAAAATATAGGGGTATAGCTCAGCTGGTAGAGCGTCGGTCTCCAAAACCGAATGCCGAGGGTTCGATTCCTTCTGCCCCTGCCATATGGCCCGGTAGTACAGCTGGTTAGTACGCTAGCCTGTCACGCTAGAGGTCGTGGGTTCGAGCCCCATCCGGGTCGCCAATGCTGCTATAGCTCAGTCGGCAGAGCACGTCATTGGTAATGACGAGGTCGGCAGTTCGAATCTGCCTAGCAGCTCCAGAAAACACCGCCTAGGCGGTGTTTTTATTATCCAATACATAACGCGAGGTATAACATGAACCGCAGATTCGGTATCATACTTCCTGTGTATTCCATTCCTTCCGCATACGGGATCGGATCCCTTGGGAAGGAGGCGTATTCCTTTATCGACTTCCTTTCAAGAAGCGGAGCCGGGCTCTGGCAGGTATTGCCTCTGGGGCCTACGAGCTACGGCGATTCGCCGTATCAGTGTTTCTCGGCTTTCGCGGGAAATGATTACTTCATAGATCTGGATACGCTTAAGGACGAGGGACTCCTCACGGAAGAAGATCTCATCGGCGCGGATGACGGATGGGATCCCTCATTTGTGGATTACGGCAGGATATATAACACGAGATACGATATCCTGGATAAAGCTGCCGAGCGTTTCTTTTCCGCGCCTCCCGCGGATTATTCCGCGTTTGTGGATTCAGCTCCTTGGCTGGATGATTATGCGCTTTACATGGCGATAAAACGCTCGTTCGGAATGGTGTCATGGAACGAGTGGCCGGAAGAGTACAGAGACAGAGAGCCGGAGACGATCTCAACCTTTGTGTCGGAAAACGAGGCGATGCTCAGGCATCACTATTTCTGTCAGTACAAGTTCTTCTCACAGTGGCGGAGCCTGCTTAGGTATGCGCACCATAACGGAATAGAGATAGTCGGAGATGCGCCTATATATGTGTCGATGGATTCCGCGGACGTCTGGAGCAACAGGGAGCTGTTCTGCCTGGATGAGAAAGGATATCCTACCGTTGTCGCTGGAGTTCCTCCGGATTATTTCTCGGAGACCGGTCAGCTGTGGGGCAATCCGATCTACAGGTGGGCTGAGCAGCAGGAAAAAGTCTATGAATGGTGGGGGAGACGAGTGGCATCTGCAAGCCTTCTCTATGACTATCTCAGGATAGACCATTTCAGAGGATTCGACTCATACTGGGCGATCCCTGCGGATGAAGATACAGCCATCAACGGAGAATGGGTAGAAGGCCCGGGATTAGAATTCATCCAGTTCCTGAAAAAGTCAGCAGGGTCGATGAGACTGATTGCCGAGGACCTCGGGCTGCTGACGGAATCCGTGAAAAAGCTTCTTAAAGACAGCGGACTTCCCGGAATGAAGGTCCTGGAATTCGCGTTTTCCGGAGATGGAGAGAGCGATTATCTGCCGGAGGCATATCACGTGAACTGTATATGCTACACCGGCACACATGACAACGATCCCGTCTGCCCGTGGCTTGATTCACTGGATAAAAAGTCTTTGAGAGCCTTCAGAGATTATGTAAAGGATAAAGGCTTAACACCTGATGCGTACGGTCTGATCCGGCTTGGAATGGCTTCCAGAGCCAAATTCTTCATCGTACAGATGCAGGACCTGCTGGAAACAGGCAGCGATTCCAGGACGAACCTGCCCGGAGTGCAGGAAGGCAACTGGAGATGGAGACTGACTGGGGATGACCTCACGGACGGTCTTTCCGACAGGATCATGTCACTGGTCAAGGAATACGGTAGATATTGAAAAAAATACGGCCGGCACCACGTATGACATGGTACCGGCCTGTTTGTTTTAAAGGATCACTTTTTCTCTTTTGCCCAGCTGTCCTTGAGGTTCACGATGTTGTTGAACACGCTGCTGTCGTGGCAGTCTCTGATGAAGTAACCGTTCCTGACGAACTGATATCTTTCGGCTCCCGTATCATTAGCCATAGATGCCTCCAGTTTGACATCAGGCATCTCTTTTACGGAATCGGGATTCAGGAAGTCGCCGTAGGACTTGTCCTCGGGCATGCTGTTGAGGTTCTCGATGGTGAACAGCCTGTCATAGAGCCTTGCTCTGGAGGAGACGCAGTCCTTGGCGTTGACCCAGTGGATCGTGCCCTTTATCTTTCTGCCGTCAGCGGGATTCTTTCCGCCTGTTTCGAGATCTGCGGTGCAGAGGATCTCCGTCACATTGCCTTCTGCATCCTTTACGAGCCCCGTGCACTTCACTATGTAGGCGCCCATCAGTCTGACTTCGTTTCCGGGGTACAGCCTGTGATATTTCGGCACCGGCTCCTCCATGAAGTCCGCACGTTCGATGTACAGCGTGTTGGAGAAGGAGACTTTTCTGGTCCCGAGTTCAGGTTTTGCGGGATGGTTAGCGATCTCAAAGTACTCTGTTCTGTCTTCCGGATAATTCGTGATGCTGAGCTTTACCGGGTCCAGCACGGCCATGCGTCTGAGAGCGTCGTTGTTGAGCTCGTCTCTTATGCAGTGCTCAAGAAGTCCGATGTCCACAAGGCTGTCGGTCTTTGCGACGCCGGCGGTCTCGACGAACGTCAGGATGGAGGAGGGTGTATAGCCTCTTCTTCTGAGTCCGCAGATGGTGGGCATCCTGGGATCGTCCCATCCATCCACTACTCCGGTC
>JAFYZG010000166.1 GCA_017548825.1 Oscillospiraceae bacterium | reverse complement strand
GAAATCGGGATAATCGTATTCCACCGTGGTTATAAGGTCTCCGACTTCGATCTCGGTATCCAGGTCCTCCCTTATCTCCCTTTTGAGAGCGTCAGCGGGCGTCTCTCCGGATTCTATCTTTCCTCCGGGGAATTCCCACCAGTCCTTATAATCACCGTAGCCGCGCTGTGTGGCGAAAACTCTGCCGCCGTCGCGGATGACGGCTGCAACGACTCTTACCGTCTTCAAGATGGAACTACCTCGCTGAACTGTTTCCTGCAATATTATACGCTATTCTGAACGATAATAAGATATAATCATGTCAGAACGACACTTTAAGCTATTCTATTGGAGGCGGTGGATCATGGTTCTTATACTGGAAGGTCTGGCTCTTTGTCTGTGGCTTCTGATCATATGCATAGCCGGCAAGGCGAACGGAAACGAGCGCCTGGTGGTGTTCTACGAACCGGAAGTGCAGGACAGAGCCGTCGAACTGGGGCTCACCACTAAGGAGAAGATCAGAAACACTTCCATGCTCGTTTCGGTGCTGCTGTTCCTTCCGCTGATGACCGTTGTCCCCTTCCTGGTCTATAAGTACAACGGTGCTGAGACCTTCCTCGAGGCGTTCGTACAGATGACAGTCATCTATCTGGTCATGGGACTGTTCGACAGACTCTTCATCGACGCGTTCTGGGTACAGCGGACAAAAGACTGGATCATCCCGGGCACGGAGGATCTGATGCCTTATATCCACAGAAAGACGCTGATCCTCAAGTGGGCAGGAACGCTGATAGGATTTCCGCTCCTCGCTGCGGTGATCGCCTGGATCTATACAATGATCTGAATCTCATAATGCAAAACACCCGGAGGCTTTCACGGCTTCCGGGTGTTCCTGTAAGTATAACTGTTCTGTCAGTCCTTGATTCCCTTGCGGACCAGAGGATAGATGACGCAGGCCAGTACGCCGCCGATGCAGGCGGTGATGAGCTGCATGACACCGAAGTTGACCGACATGACGGCCTGTGCCTTCTCAGGCAGGAAGGACGGAGCGATCCACTTCACGATGAGCAGATACTGAAGGACGAACTTGCATACTGCTGCGACTGCCACGGAAACGATGTTTCTCACCAGTTCGTTGGAGATCTTGTTCTTGAGCTTTCCGGTCAGGGCGGCTATCACGAGAACATAGATGAGGTTGCCTGCTGCGATGGCAGGTACCACGAGGATCTGCGCGTTGATTCCGAGCAGATATGCGATGAAGGGCGATGCGACTGCTGCCGCGGCGCCGACGCTCCATCCGAAGAGAAGGGTGATCAGAGCCAGGATCAGGTTGACGAGCGAACCTGTAAGCAGCTGCTGCTTGAGCGGGGCTGTGGTGTACTGCGCTACTACTATCAGAGCGATAGCAGCGGCACTGCGGGTGATCCATTTTACCTTGCTGTTCATGATCTATCTCCTAATAATTTTGTATGAAATATTGTTTATCCGTATTCCCGGATTTACATCCATCGTGATTATAGATTAATATGATTTTAGTAACAATCGACACTGTCTATAATTCACAATAATCCACGAATTGTACGATATTATCTCACATGATCGGATTATTTTAGTTATTATTCTGTTCGGAGGGAAATATGATCAAAGGGATCCACCATATCAGCATCAGATGCGCCACGCCGGAAGAGGAACAGAACGTCCGGAAGTTCTACGGAGAAGTCCTCGGACTTCCCGTGAAGAGAGAATGGCCGGGCGGCATATTCTTCGATACGGGAGCTGGACAGATAGAGGTATTCCTCAACCGCGAGAACATCAAGGGACCCGGTGCCGTGCAGCATATCGCTCTGGCCACGGACGACGTAGATGATATGGTCTCAAGGGTCAAGGAAGCAGGCTTCAGGGTGACGGTAGAGCCCAGGGATGGCGAGATGCCCACCGATCCGGTGCTCAGGATGAGAGTCGCCTTCTGCGAAGGCCCCGTCGGTGAGACAGTAGAGCTATTCTGCGAAAGATTATAAGGCAGTTCCTATGGTATACTTAAAACACAAAATCATTTAAGGAGGTCAATCATATGGCATATAACCGTTTTGTTCTCAACGCAACGTCATACCACGGCAAGGGCGCCATCCAGGTTATCCCCGACATCATCAAATCAAAGGGATTAAATAAGGCGTTCGTAGCCTCCGACCCGGATCTGGTCAAGTTCGGCGTCACCGCTAAGGTGACAGATCTTCTCGCGGAGAACGGCATAGACTTTGAGCTCTATACTAACATCAAACCCAATCCCACGATAGAGAACGTCCAGGCAGGCGTAGAAGCCTACAAGGCCAGCGGCGCCGACTTCATGATCACCGTAGGCGGCGGTTCCTCCATGGACACCGGAAAAGCCATCGGCATCATCATCAATAACCCCGAGTACGCGGATGTACGCTCCCTCGAGGGCGTTGCTCCCACAAAGAACCGCACCGTGTTCACCATCGCAGTGCCCACCACCGGCGGCACCGGCGCTGAGTCCACCATCAACTATGTCATCACCGACGTGCAGAACGTACGCAAGTTCGTCTGCGTCGACCCCAACGACATCCCCGACGTAGCCGTCGTGGATCCCGACATGATGGCGACCATGCCCAGAGGACTGACCGCCTCCACCGGCATGGACGCTCTGACCCACGCCATCGAGGGCTACACAACCAAAGGCGCCTGGGAACTGTCCGACTGCCTGGATCTCGAAGCGATCCAGCTCATCGCCAAGAACCTGCGCAAGGCTGTTGACGGAGATCCCGACGGACGTGAAGGAATGGCTCTGGCACAGTATGTCACCGCCATGGCTTATTCCAACGTAGGCCTGGGCATCGCCCACTCCATGGCCCACACCCTCGGCGCTCTCTACGACACGCCTCACGGAGTCGCCTGCGCAATGATGCTTCCCATCGTCATGGAGTTCAACCAGGAGTACACCGGCGAGAAGTTCAAAAAGATCGCTGAAGCGTTCGGCGTAGACACGGCAGACATGGATCAGCCTGCATACCGCAAGGCCGCCATAGACGCAGTGCGCCAGCTCTCCGTGGACGTCGGCATCCCCACCAAGCTCGAGAAGCTGCGTGAAGAGGATATCGACTTCCTGGCAAAGTCCGCTGCAGCGGATGCATGCACTCCCGGCAACCCCCGCGAAGCTTCTCTCGACGACTACAGGGAGATGTTCCGCAAGCTCATGTGAACGAATACCGGATCACCGTAAAAAAACGCTTAAATAACTAAAGACGGCGGACTGCAGCGATCGATCGCAGTCCGCCTGTTTCTTTTTTATGGTTTATTTTCCGAATACTATTTACAGAGTTCTCCGGTCACTATAAGCGATTCTGCCAGGAGGTACGTGAGCATGACCACGAAATTGCTTCCGAACACTATCCCCTCTCTTCCGCAGTACAGCTGGATGAAGAGCACGCAGTCGGAGATGAAGAAGAACAGCGCGCCTATGCTGATCAGCAGATTGCCTGCGGAGAACGCGGTGACGGTGTTTACGAACG
Organism: Oscillospiraceae bacterium; assembly: GCA_017548825.1. Taxonomy (GTDB): domain Bacteria; phylum Bacillota; class Clostridia; order Oscillospirales; family Ruminococcaceae; genus RUG11783. The sequence goes on along the minus strand of JAFYZG010000166.1, from coordinate 278 downwards.
CGTAGGTGTTCATGGCCGCGTTGATCATGAGATACACGAACAGTCCCAGTATCATCATGCCTGCAGCATGACCTTTGAGCTGGCGCAGCGTGATGCATGCAGCGGCTATGAATACCAGCACGAAAACAGCGACGGGGATCAGCGGAACATCAGCGTTCCCTATCGTGGACATGAATCTGAACATCAGGCATACATGCGCCGCTATGAAGAATGCTCCTCCGGCAAGAAGCCAGAGATCTCCTTTCTTCATGAGGAGGATATCGCCTATCCAGCTGCAG
>JAFYZG010000165.1 GCA_017548825.1 Oscillospiraceae bacterium | reverse complement strand
TCATCCCATGCAGACGGATCCCGGTTCGGCAGGAATGAGACAGCCAGCTTCGTCTTCGATCCGTCCATGTTTCCCGAAGGCAAACTGCCGGAAACGATGTCTGTATCCTTCATGCTTGCCGACAGTCTGGAACATCTGGATCTAGAATCTCTCGCCGGAAGGATCGGCTTTTGTGAACCTTGCGACTACGGTCCGTTCGACGTTTCTCCCGCAACGGTGTACCGCTTCGTCCTGAGCGGTTCTTTTGCAGAAGGCTTCCGGCTCAGTACAGAATACTGAACAGCAATAGAAATAGTCCCCGGTGCTCGTGGTTCAGCTCCGGGGACTTTGATTTGTGTTAAATCAGGATATATTGGCCGCTATCACTACTGCGGCGATCAGCATGACTGCCGCTGCGTACGCCGCGATTCGCAGGAATGTGCTCTCGTCCACCACCAAGACCTCCGCTTGCTCGGCACTGTTTTCGGCCGTTTCCCTGCTGAACGGCAGCTGTCTGTAGGCACTGTCCGTCTGCGCATATCTTGCTGGGTTAAGCGTCGTGATCAGGACAGATTCCTCTTCCGCGCCGATGAGTTCTCTGCTGACTGCTCCGCGTCTGGGAAGCGGAAAGTCCGTTTTTACCAGCAGTCCCAGTATCCCGGGAGTGATGAATCTGACCGAATAGTAGTCGCTGAATCTGATCAGCTCCGACACATCTCCGTCTGCTGCGCTGAAGGGAAACACCCTGCCGGCCTGGATTATCCCGCTGCCGGACACCGTACAGAATCCGTCTGCGGATGCAGTTCTGACGATGTCACGTACATATGAGATGAGCGTAACCGCGAAGGCAAGCACAGAAGCCAGAGCCAGCACTATGAGAGAACTGCTGTTGCCGGTCCTGACATAGGATAGCACCAGAATGACGGTGAGGACTGCCAGGATGAAAAAGAAACAGAGAAAATGCTCACGGACGCTCTGTCTTGACAGGATCCTGCTGATCAGTTTCTGCTGTTCCGCCTTCAGCCTGACTGCATAGACGGAGTCTTTTCTGATGGCCTTGCATGCTCTTCTCTCCGATATCGCGCGGAAAAACTTCATCAGAGAATAGATGAGCAGCGATATACCGGCGGACAGTATGGCATATCTGTAAGTGTCCGCCCATTCGGGGACATTGCCGGCATTCCAGAAAAGGATGATACCGGCTGCGGAGGCAAGTGTAAGCACCAGCGATGCGACCATGTCGGCAACGCTGTTCCTTTCCGCCCTGAAAAGGTCTTTCTCATAGTTCCTTTTCCCGGCATTCCGATTGTTTTTGTTCTTAGCCAAGCCCGTCCTCCGGATATGCTCCGTGTAGTACTGTTCTGCCGATCTATACGATCTCCGGCTCTTCTCTTCCGGTCAGTTTCCCTTCTGTTCTCAGTCCTTTGAAGCCTTGCTGCCTGAGGATCTCATACACCGCGACAGCGACGGAATTCGACAGGTTCAGGCTCCTTGCGGAGTCATCGTCCAGCATCGGAATCCTGACGCACCTGTCATAATTCTCCGACAGTATCCTCTCATTGATCCCTCTGTCTTCCCGTCCGAACACTATGTAGCAGCCGTCGGGATACTCCACATCACTGTAGATCTTTTCTCCCTTCGTGGAAAAGAAGAACATCTCTCCCCTGTTCTTTTCAAAGAACTCCGACGTGCTGTCGTAATAAGTTATGTCCAGCAGGTGCCAGTAATCCAGCCCTGCTCTCTTTAGTTTTTTGTCATCCGGCGTGAAACCCATTGGTCTCACCAAATGCAGACGTGCCCCTGTCGCGGCGCATGTCCTTGCGATATTTCCGGTATTCTGAGGGATCTGCGGCTCCAGAAGCACGATGTTTATCATATTTTATATACTGTTGTCTGCCGGCGCAGTGATGATCCCGGCATTTTTAAGCGTCGGCCTTATTGCGGCGTTCAGAATGACTGCGAAGACCACAGCGATTATGCCGTTGGCCAGAGAGGTTACTCCCTTGGTCAGCATGGTCGCATACACAGTCTGTGCCTCATATCCAAGGATCAGCCTGTTCTGTATGTAGGTCTTCAGCACATACAGGATCACATATGTCAGGGAACCGCATGCCGCCGAAAGCGCATATCTCGGATTTGCCTCATTGACATTCTTCTCTGCAAGCTTGCCTGCCACCCATCCCATCAGGAACTTCATTATGAAGGTGACCCAGCAGGTCGGCAGATATCTGGGATCCAGCATGTCATAGATCATGGATCCGAACCCCGCTGCCAGTCCTCCTCTGATGCCTCCGAAAAGAAGAGACGCGAGGAGACACATTACGTTTCCGAGGTGGATCATCGTGTTTGAGAGCGGTGTGGGTATATCAATATGAAGATATGTGAAGATGAATACCAGTGCCGTCATGAGTCCGACCATCACGACATCTCTTGCCGGTGATGGATTGCTGTTCTTGTTCTCCATTCTGTCTCCTTTCTGCACGTCTGTGGAGGTTGTCGGTGTTGATTCTCAGAAAACTATTTTGTCAGGGCTGTAGTACTCGACAGCTTTGGGATCGAGCTCGATGCTGAATCCTTCCGTCTTCTCTGTAATGTAATCCTGGAACTCCTGTGCGGCAACATATGCTATTGCTTCATTGTAGAGTTCATCATAAGTGTCCGCTTCCGGATCGAGTTCCGTCCTGTACGCTATGATATAGAGTCCGTCTCCTCCGTCCACCAGGATGAATTCGCCGGGCTGCGCCTTGAACATCTGTTCATACTGTGCATCGGTGAACGTCCCGTCCCCGAAGACCCTCCTCTGGTTTTCATATGTGATGGACTCCATGTCCTGTTCGTATCCGAGCAGGCTCTGGTACTTGGTATAAAACTCATCCGCTGCCGCTGCGATCACGGTCTTGGCGCTGCCGTGTGCCGGAACGCCTTTCTCCTCACATGTGGCAAGGATCTGTTCTGCATATGACTTCAGTTCTTTCTTGTCCTCGTCAGTGAGATCCACACCCATGACCTTCCTGTACGGAAGAGAGATGTATGTGAATCTTCCGCATTTCTCAGCAATGAACTGGTTGACATATTCTTCGGTCAGTTCCTTTTCTCCGCCTTTCCCATACAAATCATAGGGAATCCGTGAAGCTTTTATCATCTGCATCTCATACGCCTTGAAACTCTCGAACCCGATCCCGTTCTGAAGATAGGAACTGCTGGAGGAAGCCCAGTCGCTCTGGACATAGTTGTCATAATATATCTTCGTGGCCACGTCGTCTCCGAGGTCGGTCCTGTCGTAGAGATAGTCCACGACCGCCCGTCTGAGAAGCGCCTCCGGCAGGCTGGACCTGATGAATTCTCTGACCGTACTGTCGCCGTACTCCGTATCGAGCACCTTGCTCAGATCGATCTGTCCGGATACCCCGGCAGAATTCAGGAGGCTCATGACCGTCTCGTACTGTACGAGAAGATACTGTCCGCAGGTGATATCGATCTTGTTGCCCTCGGGATCCGTGACGGTACCGACCGTCTTGGGATTGTATCCGCAGGAACAGAGGGTCAGACAAACTGTGAAAACAAGCAGCAGAGCTGCGATCTTTCTTAATCTCATGGATGAATCAAACCTTCCTTAAGGGTGAATTCCTGAAAAGTTATTATACCTTCCGCAGTCCTCCTTTTCAACCGAGCATTGTTAATACCGGGATCACTGAAAGGGCCCTTCAGCATTCGCTGAAGGGCTCTGTGTCTAAGATACTTATGCTTAACGGGTCGTCTCCTTGAAGAGCGTTGCTATGCCCGCGACATCCTGGAGGCTTGAGGGCACCACGATCTTGGTGGCCTGTCCGTCAGCCATCTTCTCGGCAGCTTCCATGGAGCGAATCTGCAGATATTCTTTGGTAGGCTGCGCCTGATTGATCATTTCGATCGCTCTGGCCTGCGCCTGAGCTACAGCTGCGATGGCTTCCGCCTCGCCCTGCGCGGTGCGGATACGTTCCTCGCGGATAGCATCGGCTCTCAGGATAGCTGATTCCTTCTCGCCTTCCGCCCTGGTGATCGCTGACTGCTTCTCACCTTCTGCTGCGAGGATAACTGCTCTCTTCTCGCGCTCTGCCTTCATCTGCTTCTCCATCGCTTCCTGGATAGAGAGAGGAGGCGTGATGTTCTGGACTTCCACTCGGGTGATATCGATTCCCCACTTGTTGGTGGCTTCGTCCAGTACCTTGATGGTCTCGGCGTTTATGGTCTCGCGGCCTACCAGGGTCTCATCTAGAGTCATGGAGCCGATGATGTTCCTCAGTGTCGTCGCGCAGAGGTTCTCGATCGCTGCGATCGGGCGCTCCACTCCGTATGTGAGAGCTTTCGGGTCGATCACCTGGAAGTATACTACCGAGTCGACGTTCATCGTTACGTTGTCCTTTGTGATGACCGACTGCGGTTCAAAGTCCGCTACCTGCTCCTTCATGGAGATCTTGCGTACGACTCTCTCGAGCAGGGGTGTCTTCAGGTGGAGTCCGGCTTCCCATGTGGTGGCGTACCTTCCGAGCCTCTCAATCACCCAGGTGCTTCCCTGCGGGACGATGCACAGGCAGGTCGCCAGCATCCAGATGGCTATTGCGATTATTACTGTGATGATCGCGATTACTACTACAGGATCCATTTTTTCTTTCTCCTTATCACTATTATTCAACATTTGTTGTCAGCGGTTCTTTTTCTTTGCTGTGACCATCAGAAGAGCGATCACGGCAGGCGGTATCAGGAACGCCAGGTACGGTATGAGGATCGTCATGACGAACAGACCGATCACTATCGCAAGCGCTTTCTTCTTGTCCGACGTCACTCTGTCTCTGTTCTGCTGCTCCGCTTCGGATCTAACTGTGCGGCTGAATGCCGGCTCGGTGTTTCTTGACATATGTTCGGTCCGGTGTTCCTGAGCGACTTCCCGTGCTTCGCAGTCAAGCTCATGTTCCGTCCTTAGCTTTCTTGCATCGCAGTTGTCTTCATGCTCTTCCCGGAGGATCCTTCCTCCGTCCATGTCCCACGCTGAGATCCTGCTCTCGCGGCTGATCTCTCTGGCGAGCCAGTCGTCACTGCCGTACATCTCATTGTGCTGCTTCAGCATTTCGGTACCTCCTTCCTTTTCTTACAGTAAAAGTATATTGCAGGACGTGCGGATTATACAGGCATATTTGCGCGTAATAGCCGCTGCTATTTGCAGCGGCCGTCCGAAAAAGAACAAAGAAGCTCCGCTGCCGTTTCTGCGGCTGCGGAGCTCATGACGTCCACCGTTATTCGTACCGGAGCGCTTCTATAGGATCCAGCCTTGATGCCTGTATCGAGGGCAGAAGCCCGAAGATAAGTCCCACTGCGGTCGAGAAGAGCACCGATACGACGATCGCCGGAATGCTTATGGCCACCGGTACCTGTGCTATGAACTGTATCGCATACGCCAGCGCGATGCCAACCGCAACTCCGAGGATCCCTCCGACGCTGGTAAGCACGGCCGCTTCCGTCAGGAACTGACCGAGGATGACTCTCTTTTTCGCTCCCAGGGCCTTCTTGAGACCGATCTCCCTTGTGCGCTCGGTCACGGATACGAGCATTATGTTCATAACTCCGATACCGCCGACCAGCAGAGATATTCCCGCGATCCATATAAGCATGCTGTTGGTGCTCTTGCTCAGATCCTGGATCTGCTTTGCCTGTTCCAGAAGGTCATCGGCTTTATACCTGATATCCGATTCCCCGCTCTTGCCGTCCTTTCCTTCTCCTATTCCGAGGGCATTGTTCAGTATCTCGGCAGTCTTCCTTCCCACGTCAGTCATACTGTCCGTGTCTTTGCATCTGACTATGACCGATTCCGGTTCATCGAACTGAAAGAGTATCGGCCAGTCGGCAAGCGGTATATAAACCTTCGCGGAGGTGTTTCCCACATAGGTGTAGTAGTCTTCCATGCTCTCTATCGAGGGGCGGAAACTGCTCTCCGTGTCTATAACTCCGACGACCAGAAACACTTCCTTTCCTATCTCTATCGTTTTCCCTATCGGCTCGTCGCTGCTGAACAGAGCTTTTGCGGCAGATCTGTCCAGAACCGCCACTTTTGAGAACGAGCTTATGTCATGCTCACCGAACAGCCTTCCTTTGATAAGCTGAAGGCCCGCGGCATTGAAGTAATCACTTTCAACGCCGAATACTCCGCAGCCGTCCAGTGTTACTGATCCGCAGTATACGCTCGCCGAGTTCTTTCTGCTGAGATATCTCGCTGCGCATTTAACTCCGGGCAGACTGCGTATCTGGTCCATCGATTCATCTGACACAGGGTAGAATCCGTCCGGAACGCTCATATAATCGAACTCGTACTCCCAGTCGTTCTGCTTTATGCAGACGGTCACGCTGTTCGTTCCGGCTCCTATGAGATTCTGCTTTATCTGCTCGTTCGTCCCTCTGATCGTCGAGACTATGGCTATTATCGCGGCTATGCCGATGATTATGCCAAGCATGGTCAGGAAGGATCTCATCTTATGTGTGAAGATCCCTCTGAATGCCAGTTTGATGTTTTCTCCGAATCCGCTGCTTCTCACCATATCCCCACCTCGGAATCGTAATCCGCTTTAGCGCCTTCCACTGCATTCTTTCCGTAGGGGAATGCGATGTAGTCATCCAGCGTCAGTCCGCTGATTATCTCTACATACCATCCACCGTAGATCACTTTTCCTGTTTCGACATACTGGCGGTAGACTCTTCCGTCTTCCCCTACTTTGAGCACATAATTCCTGCCGCCGTCTTCCCTGACATAGGCAGCCTGGAGGGCAAACAGTCCCTTCTCCCCGCCGGATGCTGAATCAAGGATGACTTCCCCGCCGTCCCAGGTCTGCAGCTCATCCTCGCATTCAAGGTCTGCAATGAACTGATAATTGGATACGTTGCCGCCTCCGTAGTAACTCATGCTGTCGTCGGTGGGATACGGGGATATCTTTACGATGGTCCCCGAGTACGTCATCCCGTTCGACCACATATTGACGGTGATCGTGTCACCGACTTTGACTGTTCCGAGCTGCAGCTCCGTGATCGTGCTCACTATCTGATAGCCTTCTCCGCTGCCGACCTGTATAAATGGTTCTCCTTCGTAACCGTTGTAAGGATCTCCCACGCTCATGACGATGCCGTCATGTGCTGCCCGTACTATGCCGTCTCCGGAGGCCTGTTTTGCCTGTCTCCAGTTCAGCTCTGCCTGTGCAACGTCGATCTTGAGCCCTCTGATCAGGTCATTCTGCTCTCTGATCATGTTGTCGATCTCTCTCTGCGAGTATCTCTCCGTTTCCGGGACCTGTGCGTTGGAACGCTCCAGCTTGAAAACGAAAACTTTCCCTATGAGATCGTCTGTTCTTTCTTCGACATTTCCTGTTATCTCATCGACGGTGTATACGTCCGAAAAGAAGAAGGTCTCCTGTTCCGGGTATTCCTCGAGCCATCCGTTCTCTGCAAACCACCCCTGTATAGGCACTCTTGCCGCTTCACCCGCTGCCGGAGTTACCGTCGCGATCTGAACGCTGTCCATGTCTGCGCAGTTGGCCCATATCCTGAAACAGAAATTCTTTGGAGCGACCGGCTCATCTGATAAAGTTTCTTCTGCAGACACATCTCCCTCAGGATCGTTTTCCGCATCGTCTTCGAAGTCAGGTTCCGGGTTTGCCATGTGCGGCTCGTATGAGAGCATTGCCTCGAACGTCTGTCTTGTTATCGGGGTGTATGTGTTGATATTGATGATGTAGAATGCCTTACCGTCCTGAAGGACCTCTTCAACAGAAGCTTCACCGGAGTCTACTACTAATGTCTCGTCTTCAAAATGCAGATCAACAGGTTCTTCGAATATCCTGCGAATCGGTTCCGGTCTCTCGTTGGGCCGGAACGTCTTGATGTATTCCAGTCTCTCCTGCGCTTTGTTCAGATCTCTTTTCGCCATCTCATACAGGATCCTGCAGTTGTCTGCCTCCAGGCGGGCCTCAGAGATGTCGTACTGGACCAGAGGATCTCCCTTGCTCACCTTGTCTCCGGCAGAAACATAGACCTTGCTGACCAGCTTTCCGGAATCGTTCCAGACCTGCTGTACTCCTCCCTGACTTATCTGTCCGTATCCTGACGATCCGGTGTCATACCACATATCCGCAATATTGGCCACGAGCGTCACCGGGATCTTTCTTCCATGATCGATCAATGCGCGCGCCCCGAACATGGCCCCGGCAATGACTGCCAGCACCGTTACTGCAGATATGATCCTCCTGAGGGTCTTGTTCTTTTTCATTTGATGCCCTCCAGACTCTCTTTATCTGTGTCGGTCAGGACACCGTCGCTGAGCATCATGACGCGCTGCGCATATGCAGCTACCCCTCTCTCATGTGTGATCATTACGATCGACATGCCCTGTCTGTTGAGATCACAGAACAGTTCCATGAGCTGTTCACCGCTCCTGGAGTCAAGAGCACCGGTGGGCTCGTCTGCGAGAAGTATGCTCGGGTTGTTCACTATAGCTCTGGCTATCGCCACTCTCTGCTTCTGTCCTCCGGAGAGCTGCGTCGGAAGAAACTCGGCGCGGTCTGCAAGATCCACCCGTTCCAGCGCCTCCAGCGCACGGGCCTTTCTCTCCTGTGCAGGCACGTTCGCATACACAAGAGGAAGCTCCACATTCTCCAGGGCCGTGTCCCTCGGCAGCAGATTGAACTGCTGAAAAATAAAACCGACTCCTCTGTTCCTGAGGTCTGACAGTTCATCGTCGCTCATGGCAGATACATCTTCCCCATTGAACAGGTAATTTCCGGACGTCGGTCTGTCCAGACATCCGATGATATTCATCAGAGTGGATTTACCGCTTCCTGATCTGCCCATGATTGATACGAATTCGCCTTCATCCACCGAGAATGAAACATCCTTCAGGACCGGCACCACCATCTCTCCGTTGAGATAATCCTTATACAGGTTTTTGATGTCGATGATCATTCGGCGTCATCCTCCGGAACTTCAGCACCGAAAAAGAATTCTCCGCTCTCTTCTTCCGGTTCTGCATAGCTGACTTCCCATTCACCGGATTCTACTCCCTCGTACGATTCCTCGGAATACTCGGTAGTGGTCTTCATCCCGTCAGATATGTTCCCGTCAGGATATGCGATATAGTCGTTGATCGTCAGCCCCTCGGTGATCTGCCAGCTTCCGATCATGGCGTCGTACTCTCCGAGCGTGACATACGTCTTCTTTATGCGCCCGTTGGAGTCAGCCCAGACATAAGGTGAATCGCCGTCAGCCCCGATGATATAGTCCTCAAACAGCCACAGTCCTTTCTTGACTGCAGCTCCGAGAGGCTCAACGACGACATGCTGTCCGAGGAACAGCCCGCTGCTGCTCTCCAGTTCAATATAAAAATAGTACTTTGAGCTGGTGGACATTTCGTCTGACACATAGAAACCGTATTCCTTCTCATCTGCCGGTTGTCCTGTTTCTATTCTGGAGACCGATCCGTTCCATACGGAACCGTCGATCCTGCTGTGGACCGCGACCTGTGTTCCCTGCGAGATCTGCGAAAGATTCAGTTCATTGACCTTCCCCTTGATCACGTAATCGCCGGATTTCATAACAGATATATATACATCCCCTGCTTCGGTCCCGTCAGATACATGCTTTACGGTCCCTTCCACAGTGCTGACAACATCTGTCTCGGCCATGGACGCTTCAAGGCTGTTAAGCTCATTGCGGATCGCCTTTATCCTGTACTCTATCTGCTTGTTCTCGTTGCGGAGCCTCTGCTTTTCAAGATCGTCATCTGTCAGAGCGATCATCTCATTGTTGCTGGTGATCGCTGCCTGCTCTCTCTGAATATCGAGCTTCTTCTGTGATATCTGGAGCTTGATGGCATCCGTGTCGTAGGAGAACAGGACGTCTCCCACTTCAACATGGTCTCCCTCGCTGACATATGTTGTCTTGATCGTCTTTGTGTTGTCCTTGCGGAAATCAACAGTCTGCTGGGCTTCGACGATACCGCTGAATCGGTTGGAACTTCCGGTGCCGAATTCCGCCACCGAACTGACCGGCATCACGTATACGGTATCTCCGCTGTTTCCCCTAAGGAAAAAGTACCATAACGCAAACAATGCCGCTCCAAGGACCAGGAGCGCTCCGATGATCAGCCATGTTCTCTTTTTTACTTTTGAATCCATACGAATCAAGCCTCGATTTTTCTGTATTCGCGGCAGATCCCGGAACTGGGTCTTTCCGGGATCTGCCTTCACTTTTTATGTGTCTTCTTGGCGCTTAAATGTTGCACCGATATGGGATCAATCTGCAGATCCCGCATTCCATGGGTTCGACGGATCCGGATCTGTCGGATCCCACCCTCTGTTCGGACTGGAAGTGTCTATGTGGATCGGCTCCGGTTTCCCGAGAGGTCCCGGATCCCCGGCATCATCATAGAATTCCACCATCGTTCCCTTGGGGCAGTGTGAGAATATCCACATGACGTCTCTGACTGACAGTCTGACACAGCCCATTGATGCAGCTGTTCCGAGTTTGTTGTATTCCTCATACTCCAGATCGTTCCGGTTCGGAGAGTAATACGGCACTGAATGGAACAGGATCGCACCGGTGATACCGGTAGCATACATCCCGTACACTCCCCCGTAAAGCGACCACCAGGGATATCTCGGAGACCACTTGCTGTTGGAGGGGTCGTCATATGTGTAGTATGTGCCGAGAGGCGTCGCGTCTCCTGTTGAGCACACCATTGCCTTGTAGGGGATTGTATACTGTCCGTTTCCGTCTCTTTTGTAGACAGTGATGGTATTCGCGGCTCTGTTGACCTTAACTGCATACATATAGATGCCGTCTGATGGAGTAGTCGCCGGCGCGAACACATCGACATCGACTGCATACTCCGCGCTGGCATCGTTCCCGTTCTTGTCAGATGCCGTGATCCTGACTCTGTACGACCCGGCTTTTTCAGTGTCTACATCTGAATCTGCGCTGACCTCAACATCCCCGTCGACCGGATCCTTTGCTGAAAGAACGTTCTGCAGAGGATCGAAATCTTCACCTGTGAAGAGAGTTACTGTCGGATACTGTATCTCTATCTGTGGTGCTGCTGTGTCAGTAACTGAATAGCGCATGCTGACGTCCTTGGTCACTTTTGCGCCGTATTCATCGGTGCATGACAGTCTGAACGTCACATCATATTCTCCGGCGACTGATGTGTCGATTGCCGACCCTTTTACGACAGCCAGTTCCCCGGTATGGCTCCCGATCAGACACATAGGATCCACCACCGCTGTTCCGTACTCGAAAGAACCTCCTCCGCTGTCTCCCCTGTATGTAGTGCCGGGACAAGCCAAGTTTACTGCGGCATCATCGGCCGGCGTCAGTGTCAGGCTGTCCAGTGCTGCTTTACGGGCCGCTTTTCTGGAGTTTCCTTTGAGCAGCATTGTTCCCGCGCCGGCAATAACCGCCAGCACTATGACAAGTGCCGCGACTCTTCTGATCACATACTTTCTGTTGCTGTTTTCTTCCCTCATATGTCACTCTCCGTCCGCTGCCTCTGTCATGATGCCTCGGATGCCCCTGCTGCATCTCTGAGAGCATCCAGCACCAAAAAGATATCCTCCAGAGGAGCCCCGTCATCCGTATCGCTGATGGTGAGATACTTCTTTCCCCTTGCAGAATAGTAGACTCTGCCCGGCAGCGCCTTGACCGCCGCCTTGAGCTGTGTGTCGCTCAGGCCGTCTATATACATCAGCACGGATCCGTTCCTTCCCCTGATCTCGTAGAATCCGAGACGCGCCGCATTCGCTCTGGCGGATGAGACGCTGCACAGCTGTCTCACGCATTCGGGCAGCGGTCCGAATCTGTCTCTGAGCTCGTTCACGACCTCATCATAGTCTTCCTTGCACTTGATATCGGCTATCCTCTTGTACATCTCTATGCGGCTCTCGATATCCTCTATATAACTGTCGGGTATATACGCAGAGATCTGAAGATCTATCCTGCATTCCGTCTCCTTTGCGGGAGCCTCAATGCCCTGTTCGTCACTGACAGCCTGCTCCAGGATCCGTATGTACGTCTCATAACCCACGTTCTGTATGTGTCCGCTCTGCTTTGCGGACAGAACGCTGCCCGCTCCGCGGATCTGCAGATCCCTCATCGCTATTTTGAATCCGGAACCGAATGCGGTGAAATCACTGATAGCGGCGAGTCTCTTGGCGGAGATCTCATTGAGCACTTTATCCTTGCGGAACAGCAGCCATGCATATGCTCTCCTGCTGCTCCTTCCCACTCTTCCCCTCAGCTGGTACAGCTGTGCCAGCCCGAGGTTATCGGCATCCTCTATTATCAGGGTATTGCAGTTGGCTATGTCGACACCGGTCTCGATTATGGTCGTGCAGACCAGAACGTCGCATTCGCCCTCCACCATCCTCCTCCAGACTTCGGACAGCTGCTGTTCATTCATCTGCCCGTGAGCGATCTCTATCCTCGCCTCGGGGATCATTTCCAGCAGCCGCGCCGCAGTCCTTTCGATGGTCTCCACCCTGTTGTGCAGATAGTAGACCTGACCTCCTCTGGACAGTTCCCTGCGTATGGCATTCCTTACCGTGTCCTCGTCATATTCAGTCACATATGTCTGTACCGGATGACGATCGATGGGAGGATTCTCTATAGTGCTCATGTCCCTGATCCCGCTCATAGCCATATTCAGGGTCCTGGGGATAGGAGTGGCTGACAGCGTCAGCACGTCGACTCCGGGGAATTTCTCCTTGAGTTTTTCCTTGTGGGCGACGCCGAATCTCTGTTCCTCGTCAACTATCAGCAGTCCCAGTTTTTTGAACTCTATATCCTTCTGAAGGAGCCTGTGCGTTCCTATCGCGATATCCACCGTGCCGTTCTTTATGCCGGCTACGGCAGCCTTGATCGCTTTGGAATCTGCGAACCGCGACAGCAGCGCGGTCTTGATGGGGAACGGATCCATGCGCTCAAGCACCGTCTGATAATGCTGCCATGCGAGGATGGTCGTCGGCACCAGGATGGCGACCTGATACCCGTCGCTCACGCACTTGAAGGCGGCTCTGAGAGCGACCTCCGTCTTGCCCACGCCGACGTCTCCGCAGAGCAGCCGGTCCATCGGCCTGCGGCTCTCCATGTCCTTCTTTATCTCTTCCGAGCTCCTGAGCTGGTCCTCTGTCTCCTCGTAGGGGAATCTCGCCTCAAAATCGCGCTGCCATTCCGTGTCGGAGGAGAAACTGATGCCTTCCGTCTTCTCCCTTCTGGCATAAAGCTCGATCAGCTCCTTCGCCATCTCCCTGACAGATCTGTAGACCTTCTGCTTGGTCTTCTTCCATTCGTCCGAGTTGAGCTTGTTGAGCGTCACCTTGGCGTCTTCTTTCCCGGAGATGTAGGGGCTCACCATGTCCAGGCTAGTCACGGGGACGTAGAGCATGTCCCCGTCCCGGTATCTCAGTGTGATATAGTCCGCCACGTATCCGTGATGGTCTATCCTCCTGATCCCGTCGAACATTCCGATGCCGTGGTTCCTGTGGACGACATAATCACCCTTGCGGAGATCCTCAAGGCTTCCGAAGGATTCCGATGCCTTCTTCTGCCTGGAAACAGTGACGGCTCTCCTGTTCTCGTTATACGACGATATGACCGCTATCCTGAGCGGGGCGAATTCGAACCCCGACGAGAGCGATCCTTCCGTGACCGCGACATGTCCTTCGGCGGGAAGTGAGACATCCGTGACTTCGGCTTCAAAACCTTCTGTCTCAAGGTCTCCTCTGACCGCCTCCGCGGCTCTCGCGGTACCGGTGAACACGACACATCTGTATCCGGTATCCCTGTACGCGGACAGATCTTCTGACAGTATGGCGATCTCTCCGTTCCATCTCGGTACAGTATTTGAACTTATATTTACGACAGCGGAGAGGACCCTTTCCCCCACAGCTCTGGTGAAGGTCTCGCAGAGCACCCTGTCATGGTCCGCGAAGATCTCGTCCATGTCCGCATAGAACTTCCCGAGCTCCTTTGTATAGAGGCCTTTCCCGGAGAAATCCTCCAGGTCGTACGTATGCCTCTGCATCAGGTTTTTATATCGGGTCTCCAGCTCCACTGGCTCGGAGATGAATATAACCGCATCCGGAAGATAATCCGCTGCCGTCTCCGGCCGGTCGTAGCATATGTTGAGATATCTGTCGGAACAGGCAGGGAGTATCCCCTCCGCCATCTCCTGCAGATCGGATGAGATCGCTTCTTTGAGAGGGCCTTCCTTCAGCGATCCGCAGAACTCCTCTGCTCTTTCCGCAGTCTGCCCGAAGAATGAGATCTCCCTCGCCGGCGAGATGTCGGCCTTATCGAGATCCGAGGTCCTTCTCTGCGTATCGGCCGCGAATTCCGATATCCTGTCGACCTCGTCGCCGAACAGTTCTATCCTCACAGGCGCATCCCTGTCAGTGGGGAAGATGTCGATAATGTCACCCCTGACGGCGTATTGTCCTCTTCCCTCCACTCGTTCCGTCCTGGTGTATCCCGCGTCCATCAGCGAGGAAGACAGTTCCCTCTGTTCTATCCTGTCGCCCTTTCTGATCTCCCTGAGTCTGGAAAGATAGACTTCATGGGGCATAGTCAGCAGACACAGCGCCTCGACAGAACAGCAGATCAGATCCAGTTCTCCCCTTGCGGCTTTTCCGAGCACGGACAGTCTTGCGATCTCTTCCTCTCTGGAGGCACCTTCCACATCGAGAAGAGTGATCTCCCTTGACGGTATCGCTTCCGCTTTTTCAAAGCCGAGCGTCCTGATGTCTTCCGCGGAGCGGAAAGCATCCGCATCGCTCTCAAATACCGCGATGACCTTCTTCCCGGTCCTCAGCGCAAACGCCGCTGCACAGACCGCACGATGGATCCTGTGCGCGCCAAAGAGAGCCGACGCTCTCTTCTTTCCTTTGAGAGAGTCTGCCAGCTCTTCTATCTGTCTGCTTTCGGCGATTGCGTCGAGTATCCTCATTCGCTTTTTCCTTTGTTGTACCTGCTCTGCGCAAGTTCCAGCTGTCCTTCCTTTATCAGTTCCTGTGACGAGAAGATATCATCCATCCTGCTCATTATAGCCTTGAGATCTTCCTCGTTAGGCTTTCCCAGAACGAAGTCGATAAGCTCATCACCGGAAGGCGCCCCGTTTCCCACTCCGACTTTAATGCGGGGGAACATGCTGCTCCCCAGCGCGGAGATAATGCTCTTCAGGCCGTTGTGCCCGCCGGCCTCTCCCTTGGCCCTGATCCTTATGGTCCCTGCCGGGAGGGTGATGTCGTCGCAGATCACTATCACGTGATCCGCCGGCACTTTGTAGAATCTGGCAGCCTCACCTATGGCATCTCCGGATCTGTTCATGTAGGTCAGCGGTTTCATATAGAGCACCTGACCGCATTCCTCTTTTTTGAGGGCGGTCAGAGATCTGAATTTGGCTCTTGTAACGGAGATCCCTTTCTTTTCCGCTATATGATCCATGGCAATGAATCCCATGTTATGGCGGGTACCCTCGTATTTGCTGTCCGGATTCCCGAGGCCGGCTACGATCCATGACACTCCGCTTTTCTGAAACAAACGTGAAAACATACAACTCTCCTGTGCATGCGTCACCGGCCGGCAGGAGACTCCTGCCGGCTGTTGATCCGCTGTTATACCTGATACAGATCAGTCATCAAGTTTGAGCACTGCCGTGAAAGCTTCGCTCGGGACCTCGACGGATCCGAACTTGCGCATCCTCTTCTTTCCCTCTTTCTGTTTCTCCAGCAGTTTCTTCTTCCTCGATATATCTCCTCCGTAGCACTTCGCAAGGACATCTTTCCTCAGTGCCTTGACCGTCTCCCTCGCTATGATCCTTCCGCCCACCGCGGCCTGGATGGCAACTTCGAACAACTGCCTGGGGATATACTCCTTGAGGCGCTCCGCAGTCTTTCTTCCCCTTGAGTATGCGTCGTCTGCAAAGATTATGAACGAAAGGGCGTCCACCTGTTCTCCTGCTATCAGGAAATCGAGCTTGACGAGCTTGCTCTCCCTGTATCCCTTTATCTCATAGTCAAGCGATGCATATCCTCTTGTCTTACTCTTAAGAGCATCGAAGAAATCGTATATGATCTCGGCAAGAGGGAGCTCGTAGTGGAGATCCACCCTTGTCTTGTCTATGTAGTTCATGTCGATGAATGTCCCTCTGCGTCTCTGACAGAGATCCATTATGGCGCCGACATAATCTGTCGGCGAGAGGATATGAGCATCCACTACGGGTTCTTCGGTCTTTGCGATCGTAGCGGGATCCGGATAGGACGTCGGGTTGTCTATCTCGATCACTTCTCCCGTATTCAGCGTTATCCTGTATACGACGCTCGGCACCGTGGTCACAAGATCCAGATCGAATTCCCTCTCCAGTCTCTCGGTGATGACCTCCAGGTGCAGCAGTCCGAGGAATCCGCATCTGAAACCGAATCCCAGAGCGCCGGAAGTCTCCGGTTCATATGAGAGCGATGCGTCGTTGAGCGACAATTTCGCGAGAGCATCCTTGAGGGACTCATAGTCAGCTCCGTCCGCAGGATATATCCCGCAGAACACCATGGGCATGACCTTCCTGTATCCGGGAAGCGGACTGTCGCATGGTCTTTCGGCGGAGGTAACGGTATCTCCTACCCTGGTATCCGCGACTCTCTTGATGCTTGCGGTGATGTAACCGACCTCACCCGCTGACAGGCAGTCGCAGGGCTCGTGGAACAGAGCTCTCATTCTGCCGACTTCAACGACCTGGAACTCAGCGCCGGTGTCCATCATCCTGATGCGGTCCCCGGCTTTTACCGTTCCGTCGTAGACGCGGACATAGACTATCACGCCCTTGTAGCTGTCATACGCGGAGTCGAAGATCAGACATTTGAGCGGCGCGTTCTCGTCACCGCCGGGAGGCGGGAAGTCAGAGGCGATGCGCTCAAGCACCTCCTCCACGTTCGTCCCCAGTTTTGCGGAGATCAGCGGGGCATCGTCCGCAGGTATTCCGACATAGTCCTCCAGCTCCTGCTTGCACCTGTCGGGATCCGCCGAGACAAGGTCTATCTTGTTGATCACAGGAAGGATCTCCAGGTCATTGTCCACCGCAAGATAGGCATTGGCCAGAGTCTGGGCCTCCACGCCCTGAGTCGCGTCGACGATGAGGACCGCGCCTTCGCACGCGGCAAGGCTCCGTGAGACCTCATAGTTGAAGTCGACATGACCCGGAGTGTCTATGAGATTGTACTCATAAACTTCCCCGTTCTTTGCTTTATACTCTATCGTCACCGCGCTGGCCTTGATGGTGATGCCTCTCTCCTGTTCGAGATCCATCCCGTCAAGGATCTGTCCTCTCATCTCCCTGGAATCCACGGAGTTGGTGATCTCCAGAAACCGGTCGGCAAGAGTCGATTTGCCGTGATCGATGTGAGCGATGATAGAAAAATTCCTGATGTGATCGTTCATTTATAATCTCCTAAAGCATGCCTATTATAATAAGAATAGATGTTCAGTGTAAAGCATGCGCGGCTGATCGGCTGATTCTCCTTTCTTTTCTCTGCGCCGTCCACCTTCGGAAGATGGCCGTTTTGTTGAAAAATACACATCTTTGGTCTATTATTTTAACTATGGAAAACGAAGAGAACAAAATGATATTTACATTCGACCCGGGTGAGCCCCCCGCTGATCTTGAGCGGGAGGAAGCTCTTGCCGCAGAAAACGAGGTCGTCTTTGACTGGACTCCCTCTGATGAGCCGTTTACGGACCCTGAACAGGAGCTCTCCGAAGTTTTCGAAGATAATGAAACGCCGGAAGAAAAGCCGGCCGCTCCTTCAGAGCCGCAACGCAGAAAGCCTGTGACGTCTATGAAGAAGAGCAATAAGAATAAATATCTCATCCGCAGGATCATAGCCCTTGCCCTGCTCTGCCTGATCGTTCTGATCCCCGTGGTGAAACTGATCTCAAAAGCGATCCAGAGCAAGTATGTGACCACTGAGAATGTGGGCCCGCTGCCGTCCGACGAAGTCGTCGTGCACAGAGTCCCTCTGTATTACGATTACACCAGACCCGCACCGGAGACTGCGGAGAACGAAGCATTCTTTGAGAATGCGATCATCATCGGCGACACCAGAGTGGTACAGCTGCTGCCCACCTACAACATCGGAACATTCAGCAAGGTCCTTTACGGAACAGCGATCAACGTGTCAAACGCGCTGACGTACGATTGTGTCGATTCAGACGGAGTCGAGCAGACCTTCGCTTCCGCCCTTACTGAGAGATCCTACGGAAAAGTCTACATCTGCCTCGGTCTGAATGAGCTCGGCTGGTCATATCCGGAAGTGTTCGAAGAGGACTATGACGCGCTCATCGATGAGATAAAGAGACTTCAGCCTGCCGCGTCAATCTTCCTGCTGAATATCGTTCCCGTGGACGAGGCCAAGTACTCAAACAACTACATAAAGAATTCACGCATCAAAGAATACAACGATATGATAATGTCAGTTGCGCAGAAGCATTCCGCCTACTGTGTCGACTGCTGTTCCGGCATGTCCGACGCTTCCGGCTCTCTGAACGGAAGCTACTCTTCAAACGGCTTCTACATCAACGAGACCGGCGGACAGGCCTGGTGGAAATATCTCGCTACTCACACTGTTGATCCGGAGGATTATGAGAATTGATTAAGAAAGCGCTCGCAATTGCCGTCATCGCCGTACTTGCCTTAACACTGGTCTCCTGCGGTTCTTCCTTCAGCCTCGACACATCAAAACTGGCTGACGATATCAGAAACGCTGACCTGTTCCTTGACACGCTTGCTCCTGTTTCGGAGAGCGTCGTGAAAAAGGTCGTAGGCCTTACCACAGATTCCATCGAGGATTTCATCTATGAGATCGGCACCGGCGCGACCGGAGAAGAATTCGCCGTAATCACATGCAAGAGCGAATCCGACGCCAAAAAGATCAAGGAAGAGATAGTCAAGAGACAGGAGTCCCTCTACAACACTTACGAATCCTACAGTCCCGAATCACTGCCCAGGATCAGCAATGCCGTCATTGAACAGAAGGGCGTTTATGTGATCTTCGTTTCCTGTGACAAGGACTCCGATGCGCAGAAACTGGTGGATTCCTATCTGAAGTGATCTCTTATCGTAAACACATATAAAGACACGTCAGGATAATTCTCTGCCGTGTCTTTTTTAGGAGGTTCTTTATGGACTGCTACAGCGGTATCATCGACACACACGCACATTATCTTGACCGTGCCTTCGATCAGGACAGGGATGACGTTCTTTCCGGGCTCAAAACAGCAGGTATCTCCGCCATCATAGAGAACGCGACCGATATCGCTTCCTCCGTACGCGCGATCGAGCTTGCCGGGAGATATGACCATGTCTTTGCCGCGGTAGGCGTACATCCGGAGGATGCCGCGGATCTTCCGGATGACTGGCTCGACCGCATAAGAGAACTGGCTCTGTCACCTAAAGTCGTTGCCATAGGGGAGATAGGTCTCGACTATTACTGGCCTGAACCGTCCAGAGAGATACAGCACGAGGTCTTCGAATCTCAGCTGATTCTTGCCAAAGAAATGAACATGCCTGTTGAGATCCACGACAGGGACGCGCACGGAGACATAATAGAATACTTCAGAAGATACAGGCCTTCCGGCTGTCTGCACAGGTTCTCCGGTTCTCTGGAGATGGCGGAAGAAGCTGTCAGGTCCGGCCTTGTGCTCGGTATCGGCGGAGCACTGACATACAAGAACTCCAAGAAAGAGAAAGCCGCCGTTAAGGCGCTTCCTCTGGACTGTTTCATACTGGAGACCGACTGTCCTTATCTCAGCCCTGTTCCCTTCAGAGGAACCAGATGCACTTCCGACATGATCTCCGCAGTGGTCGACGAGATGGCCGCTCTTAAGGGCGAGACCCCGGAGAAGATAATAGAGGTCACAAGCGGGACCGCAAGAAGAGTTTTTGGCCTGTAATATTCTGAGAAGACAAGAAGACAGACTGCAAAAAGCCTGAAAAGCTCTGTGCAGTCTGTCTTTTCTGTAACTTCAGATATTATACGGGCTCTCTGCTGTATCCATCGGATCCTCATCGTCATCCCATTCCCCATACACCGAGAAAAGATTCGGATATGTCTCTGCCATTCCCGTGAAGAAGCCTCTTCCGTAATCCTGCATCCTTCTGGTGTTGAAGGCATATACCATGGCACCTCCGCCTTCCAGCGGATCGACCCTGTTTCTGTTGGTCTCTGCCGTGCATACGACATAAAGATGTTTGTTGATCCTGATGTACTGACAGGGCTCCTCGAAGAAGATGCTGCCCCATCTGCGGTAGCGGTCCATCGCATCGAACACCGCCTCCTCAGGAGCGTCTTCAGGAAGCGGCTTCATCTTTCCGAGAGATGACCTCATATAGTTCTCGGAGATGTAGCAGTGTGTGATGCTGACGTACGGTGAGTAATGCCACGTGACTTTTTTACCTACCAGATCCTCCGTGAAACAGTGTCTCATGAGGCCGGTGTCTTTTCCTGCCTGAGCTATCGCACCGAATCCTATATTGTGACGGACCATCTGCATCTTTCCGGGGTAGAGAGACGTGGTCACTGTTGTGACAAGAGCCTGAACTGTGTCCAGCACCATCGTGAAGCATTCTTCTCCCCTCATGACAGTGACGAACCATACCCCGTCGTCGCACTCCATACAGCTGCAGGCGTGCTTTTCAAAGAATTCTCCTTTGTACGACATCTCAAGCAGCTCATCCGTCAGGAACCGGACGACGAACTCATCCATGCTGTCCATCACGACATGGAACACCTTTCCGGCTATCCCCTTGTGCGTCTGCGCCACATATCTTCTTCTGCCGTCAGATCCCTGGGGCAGTTCGCTGACCTTGTCGGATGCTATAAAGAAGGTTCCCGGATCGGAGGACATCGCCATGTCCACAGCAGCCATCGCTATATCTCCCTCTTCCGCATACGGCGCTTTCCCGTCTTCGAACCGGTAATACCCGGTCCTTCTGTAGTCCGTATCCGTTTTCTCGGGCAGGATCATGACCGTTGTCTGCCCGTTCCGGGTGATCTTTATCTCACCGTCCGGGAACTCGACTGCAGCATCTGCTGTGTCTGCATCACCGGTCACAGTATGACCTCTGTGCAGCGCCTCGGAGACGATCCTTGCCTTAAGGCTGCTCTCCGGACCCAGCACAGCTATAGTCATCGTTTTCTCTCCTGTGACCCTGTATGGCGTAGGTTCATTCTCTATCGGGAAATCTTCCTCCACCGGTTCTCCGTAAGCACGGAAGAAACCGTGCTCCAGCCTGCCCTGTCTGTTTACTGAGAACGTTCTTCCGCAGTCTACGCCTCCCTTGAGGTTCTCCAGGACGATCATGTTGTTGCCGCCTCTGCCCGGATCGACTCTGTTCATGTTGTCCTCTACGAAGCTGATCAGATACATGCCGTCCTTGATCCGGATGAATCTGGCAGGTTCTTCATAGAGCATCTCCCTGGGACGCAGTCCGAGCTCGATCTCCCTGTTGTCCCTTTCGACCTCTTCCGGGGCCCTCGTGTCCGTGAGGGGAACGATCCTGTAATACCTCTCGCTCTGGTAGATATGCGTGTTGATGAAACCGTTTGCATAGTGCCACACGATCTTTTTCCCCACCAGATCTCTGGTGAAACTGTGTCTCTTTTCAGGCAGCGGTCTGCCGGGCACCCTGATCGCCCCGAAGATATACTCGACCTCAGCCAGTCTGGGCCGCAGGGGATGGATCCCCTGTCTGGATATGCACATAGTCACGAGGCTGTTCTCCTCATCTATCACCATGGTGACGCAGGTGCATACTTCAGTTCCTCCGAGGACGGATGCCACGAAGAACGTGCTGTCGTCAGCCTTGAGGCATCCGTACTTCTCCCAGCGAAGCAGCTCTCCTTCTCTTCTCCATTCCAGGATCTCCCCGTCCAGGAACCGTATCTGGTATTCCTCGCCGTTATCCATGGCCAGGCGGAAAGTCCTTCCTGCCAGATCTCCGTCCAGCTTCTTCAGGTATTTCTCGGTCGTCTCAAACACATATTCTTTTTCAGCCATCGGTTCTCGTCCTCCGTTATCTATCCAAAAGGGAGATGTCCCGACAGAACATCTCCCTTCCTGTGTTTATATCAGTGAATCTCGCTGCCTGCCGGCACGTCAGCATCCACGAAGACTACCCTGGGCACTCCGTCCGTCTCGCTGGCAAGGAGCATTCCTTCGCTCTCGATGCCGCGGAACGAATGCGGTGCGAGGTTGACGACGCAGATGACCTTCTTCCCCTTCATGTCTTCGGGAGTATACTGCTTGGCTATGCCGGAGACGATTGTGCGTTCTCTCTCTCCGTCGAACAGCGTCAGCTTCAGCAGCTTGTCCGCTTTCGGGACCTTCTCGCAGTCCAGCACCTCGCAGACCCGCAGTTCGGTCTTGCCGAAATCATCTATGCTGATGGTCTCCTTATGCTCAAGCTTGGGACGCTCAGGTTCCGCGTACTTTTTCTGTATCTCCCCGACCTTAGCAGTGATCACTTCCGGATCAAGACGGGCGAACAGGATCTCAGGGGCGTCGGTGACCTTGTTTCCGCTGGGGTAGAGACCGAACTCGGTCATGCTATCCAGGCTGCGGTGCTCAGCGTTCAGCTGGCTGAGGATCTTGTCGGATGTGGACGGCATGAAGCTCTTCAGCAGTGAAGCGCCGATTACGATGCCTTCAACAAGATTATAGAGCACAGTCTTAAGCCTTGCGGCACTCTCAGGCTCCTTCGCAAGCTTCCAGGGTTCCGTCTCATCTATGTACTTGTTGCAGCGGCGGAATATCTCGAATATCGCGGAGATCGCGTCCGCAACACGCAGCACATCCATCTTTTCCTGGACCTTGGCGACACTGGAGAGGATCGTATCCTTGAACTCGGCATCGGGATCCACCTGAGCCCCGGCATCTTCGACGACTCCGCCGAAATACCTGTTGGTCATCGCGATCGTCCTGTTGACGAGGTTTCCGAGTATGTTGGCCAGATCCGTGTTCACTCTCTCGGTGATCAGATCCCACGTGATGGTCCCGTCGTTCTCAAACGGAGTCTCGTGAAGGACGAAATACCTTATCGCGTCAACTCCGAAAAGTTCCACCAGATCATCGGCATACATGACATTGCCGGTGGACTTGGACATCTTTCCTCCGGACATCAGCAGCCACGGGTGTCCGAACACCTGCTTGGGCAGCGGAATATCCAGGCTCATCAGGAAGATCGGCCAGTATATGGTATGGAACCTTACTATGTCTTTTCCGATCAGGTGCAGATCGGCAGGCCAGTATTTTTCGTACAGTTCGCCGTTGTTTCCGTCAGCATCATAACCAAGCCCGGTCACATAGTTGCTGAGCGCATCCAGCCACACGTAGACCACATGTCCCTCGTCGAAGTCCACCGGAATGCCCCACTTGAAGGAGCTTCTGGACACGCAGAGATCCTGCAGTCCCGGAAGCAGGAAGTTGTTCATCATCTCATTCTTCCTGGATACGGGCTGGATGAATTCGGGGTGTGTGTTTATATGCTCAATGAGTCGGTCGGCATATTTGCTCATACGGAAGAAATATGCTTCTTCCTTTGCGCGCACGACAGGACGGCCGCATTCGGGACACTTTCCGTCCACGACCTGTGAGTCGGTCCAGAAAGACTCGTCGGGCGTGCAGTACCAGCCTTCGTAGTAGCCTTTGTAGATGTCGCCCTTCTCGTACATCTTGCGGAACATCTTCCGCACCTGCTCTTCGTGATCCTCGTCCGTGGTCCTGATGAATCTGTCGTATGTCGTGTCCATCAGATCCCAGATATCCCTGATCACACCGGCGACCTGGTCGACGTATTCCTTCGGTGACATTCCAGCAGCAATGGCTTTCTGTTCGATCTTCTCGCCATGCTCATCGGTTCCCGTCTGGAATCTCACGTCATATCCCTGTTCCCTGCGGAAACGGGCGATAGCGTCCGCCAGAACGATCTCATACGTGTTTCCGATATGAGGCTTTGCGGATGCATACGCGATCGCAGTCGTAATATAATAGGGCTTCTTTTCCATCTGCAATCCAATCCCTTCTGTTAATAATCAGCCTAATTATTGTATTCTTTTGACCTTTATTTGGCAACACTGGGCCTCTCTGCCGATCAGTCAAAAAACAGCGGGCGCCAGTCCCGGCACCCGCATATATCTTTTATTATCAGCCGTCAGCTGCTCTGTCCCGCATACCTGACTGAATAGATATGGTATTCTCCGCTTTCCTTCAGCAGGATATACTCCATGGTCTTGATCACTCTCTGACCGCCTTCGTCTCCGGTAACGCCGATGACGTTCCCCTGATCCGCATACGACAGATAGTCTACTGTAAGTGTCCTGGTACTTCCGCTGGAATCGATCTTGCTGATACGCGGATAATACGTTCCGCTTAGATTGGTGAACGGCACTATATAGCACTTGCTCTCGGAATCATACTCAAATGTGATGTCTCCGTCGGTGAAAGTTGCATGTCTGGGAAGACTGCCGGATCCGAACAGCTTTGTGAAATACCTGTCAACATCCAGTACCGGGATCAGGATCTGTCCTTCACTGGTCCTGACATATTTTGAGATGTTCTCGTTTGAGATGACCGCTCTGATTGATGCCTCTTCAAGCAGCTCAGCCTTTGCTTTCTCCGTCCCCTCGAACGGTGCCGGGTCCAGCGCCACCAGAGGCGCGATGATCTTCGCGAATTCAGCTTTCTGCGCGTCATCATTGGTCAGCTTCCGTATCTGTCCGACTGCGACAGATATTATGGAAATGACTCCGACAAACGCGAGCAGGAGAAATACCGCACCGCGGAACTGTCTCGCTCTTCTGCGTCTGATCTTCGCTTTCTCTGCTTTTGTGTGCTTTACTCTTGCCATATCTTTCCTCTTCGGCTGTCAGACGGACTCCGTCTCCTGTTCCTGCACAGTTTCCGGAACAGACGGTATAACCGCCTCTTCTGTTTTGACTGCCTCTTTTGCGGGTTTATGAGCGTTTACCGTATATACGACCTCTGTGTCTGCAAGTCTGTCATAGAGCGGCAGATGTTCTTTGCCCAGGATCATCAGGTCTCCCACTACACATGCAGAAGACAGGAATTTCCCGAACGTCTCACGGAAGAACACTGTCCACAGGCCAGGTCTTCCGAGAGATTCGCTGCTGATCACTTCAAGCCTGAGTGCTTTTTTCCCCAGAGTCTTCCCAAACTTCCACTCCGCAATGACGAAGTACAGTTTCTGGGCGACATACATCAGTACCGTTCTGAGCTTAATGCTGAAGAAGAACGGTTCATTCAGCCTGTCGGTGAACAAGCCGAACAAGAACAGCAGCATGCCCCACAGGACCGTTGCTATAACAGCATCTATCAGGAACGCAGCCAGTCTAGGCCAGAATCCGGCCCGCTCTCCTGCGGGTTCTCCATCAGCGTCTGTCCTCTGTCTGCCTATTCCTGCCGCCGACTGCGCCGAATAGGGAGAGATATATCCGCTGTCTGCCGCCGCGGGCACTTCAAGCGGAATGCTCCCGGTATTCACCGGCCCGAACGGATCCGGGACTGCAGTATCTTCCGCATGCGCATCCTCTGCCGCAGGCTGCGGGACTTCTTCTGTCACCGCGGGCTCTTCAGGAAGCAGCGTCTCAGCAGGGACCTCTTCCGACGGGGTCTCTGTCTGTTTTTCTGTGTTTTCGAAATCAAGGATCTCACTCATGGTACATCGCCCTGCCGTTTCTCTTCTCAAGAAGCTCTTTCAGTTCCTCGATCTCGCTTTTGCCGAACAGGCCACCGGGGAGCTGACGGAGAATGGCGCTGATGATATCCTCATTCGCCACCTCCGGGGCAAGCAGAGTATAGACTCCGAGCTGCTCCTCGAAATCCAGGAGGACATCGTCGTATTCCTTGATGCCGTCGATCAGCCCGTTCTGAAGCGCCTGCGTCGCTGTGTATGCTCTTCCGTCGGCGATCTTTCTCAGCGTCTCTCTGTCATAACCTCTGGATTTCTGCACGATGTCCAGGAATCTCTCGTAGTGCTCGTCGATTATGCTCTGGTAGATCGCTCTCTGCTCTTCGGTCATGGCGTTGTACATGTTGCCCATCGCCTTGTTCTCGGATGACCTTATATAGTCGACCTTGACTCCCAGTTTGGCTGCCAGTTCGGAGACATCCATCATCTCGATGTACACTCCTATGGAACCGACGTCTGCCGTTCTTTCCGCGTAGATCTCGTCAGCTGCGCTTGCGATATAGTACGCCCCGGAGCACATGGTGCTGAGGCACGCTGCCACGATGGGGCGGCCTGTGAGCTCCTTGTACTCCATCAGTGCCTGATAGATCTTATCGCTGTCATAAACAGATCCGCCGGGGGAATCTATCTCTATGAACAGCCCCTTGTTGTGTCTGTCAGCCGCTATCTGATCAAGATAGTCACAGATCGTGAAGGTGGACAGGGATGTCTCATTCCCGAAGATATCATAGGATGTTTCACCGATGGTCCCGCTGATCCAGATGACCGAGATGTACGATCCCACGTATGCCTCTTTCCCTCCGAAGAAGCCCGACTGTCTGATCCCCAGGATCCCGACGGTCAGGATAAGGAGGCACGATATTATGATAGTAATGAACTGTTTTGTTTTCATTTCACAAATAAAAACCTTTCGTTAAGTCACCGATAATTATACTATTATTGGCGTTTTTTGCAAAATCAGGAGCTTTCTGAAGCCACGGGGAAGATCTCTGTGTATGATCTTTGTGCTATAATTATGTGTAAGTGAGATCATATGCTGATCCCATTACGAATCCATTATTCAGGTTTGATTTGATGACGGACAGATCTTTTAAAAAGATAATATGCCTGTTCTTTGTTCTCCTCCTGATGATCTCTCTTGTCTCCTGCGGAAAAAACAAACATCCGGAGGAAGATGAGGAGATTGTTCTAGAGCCTATTCCGTCCACGCCTGCATACAGCGGGAAAAACCTCAAGGAGTCACCGTTCGTAGGAAGCTTTTCCTGCAGCTGGTCTGCCCTGGATCACAGCTCCACAGACGATGACAGCTGGCACGGCAGGATCTCCGTGCTGGAGATCAAGGAAGACGGGACATTTTCTCTCCGCTTTGATTCCCTTTCCGGCGGTGCCGACGTAGTCATGACTACTGTCAGCGGCACGGTAAGCGTCAGAGATGACCGGGCGGAGTGTGTTATCAAGGACCGGGACAGCGAGGACTTCCTGGGTTCCGATGTAGTCTCCTTCTCTCTCGTTCTCATAGATACCGACGAGCTCAGATTCTTCGGCGATCAGATCGGGGCCGTAGTGAACCGTGACATCTTCACCCGGACAGCCTGACCGGCTGTTCCTTTCCATCCTCAGCATCAGATAAGGCCATCAGTCTAAAGCGGCTGATGGCCTTTTTTGTGTCTCTGATCACTCTTTATGGTTGCTGCCCTCGTAGAGAAGTTCTGTCTTGATATCATAGAGCTTCTGCGAAAGGTCCACATAGTAGCCGTGAGGATTCTCGAATCTCTTTACCTCGTCCCACAGTGTGTCGACTTCCTTCCTGCAGTACTCCCTGATCTGCTTCATGTCAGGGAGGTCGTACACGAGCTTGCCGTTCTTGAACACCTGTACCATGAGTTCTCTCGCGGTGAAGTTCTCTATCGTTTTTCTCTTCCAGGGATTGTGCTGGTCGAATATCGTCAGAGGCTGACTCTCATCTATAGTCTCATCGTATACGCATATCTGATCGGCTATCGCCTTTCCTGTCTCCTTGTCATATAGACGGTATATCTTTTTGAAGTGCGGCGTCGTGATCTTGATCACGTTCTCGCTGATCTTTATTCTGGGATGGACGACACCGTCGGCGTCCTCTATTGCCGCAAGTTTGTATACGCCGCCCAGGATCGGATCGCTCTTTGCGGTGATCAGCCTCTCTCCCACGCCGAAACTGTCCACGCATCCTCCCTGCGCGATAAGGTCGGTGATCAGATACTCGTCAAGGGCGTTGCTGATGACGATCTTGCATTCCTGCAGGCCGTTCTCATCCAGGATCTCGCGGGTGCGTCTGGTGAGATAAGCCAGGTCTCCGGAGTCGATCCTGACGGAACACTTGTGGACTCCCATCGGCCAGAGCACTTCCTTGAAGGCTCTCATGGCATTCGGCAGGCCGCTGTTCAGGACATCATAGGTATCTATGAGCAGGCAGGCATTCTGGGGATACTGTTCGCAGTAGGTCTTGAAAGCGGTGTATTCGTCATCAAAGATCTGTACCCAGCTGTGCGCCATCGTTCCCAGCGCCGGGATATCGTAATCCTTTCCGGTGAGCGTGCAGCTCGTTCCGGCGCAGCCGGCGATGTAGGACGCCCTTGCGCCGTAATACGCGGCCGATGCTCCGTGCGCTCTTCTGGCTCCGAATTCCATGACCGGCCTTCCCTGCGCAGCTCTTACTATCCTGTTGGACTTGGTGGCGATAAGAGACTGATGGTTGATGCACAGCAGCAGGAAAGTCTCGAGGATCTGTGCCTCCACGGTCCTTGCCCTCACCGTGAGAAGCGGTTCGCCGGGGAACACCACCGTTCCCTCCGGCACTGCCCATATATCTCCGGTAAAACGGAAATCCTCCAGGCTTTTCAGCCACTCCTCCGAGAAGCACTTCTGATCTCTCAGATATTCGATATCGCTCTCATCGAAGTGGAAATCCTTAACATAGTTTGCTATCTCGTCCAGTCCTGCGGCGATGACATAACCGCCTCCGTCCGGTACTTCCCTGAAAAAGATGTCAAAATACGCGATCCTGTCCGACAGTCCCGCTGCGGTGAATCCGCTTGCCATCGTATACTCGTAAAAGTCGTTGAGAAGCGCCAGATTCCTCTTATCCATGTATCCTCTCTTCTTTCTTTGTTTGTGATCTTACCCTTATCTTGCATTATAGCACCGATACCGGCACTTACAATGTCATTTGTCCTGTGTCCCTTTTGTATGGAGAGGCGGCATCAGAAGATGCCGCCCGTTTCTTTTTTTTCTGCTGTCTGTTCTGACTCTATTTCTTTCGCCAGAGAAGGTCTGCCGCGAGGGTGTACATTCCCTTGATGGACGGAGCCAGGTCTTTATCGGCCATATGCACTGTATCGTCGAAGACGATTGGTCTGGAGAAGTCCTCCGTGAAGGGTTCCCACCTGGGCATCGGGGTTCCGTCTGCATCGTTGCCGTTGGGGTCGCCGGTCTTGGCGAAGTTGGTCCAGTAATTGCACATCATCCTTGCGAGATCATAATGCTTTCCCGTGAACGGTCTCCAGCACTTTGCGAGGTTCTCAAATACGAAGTTGAGTTCTGATGAATGATAATCGCCGGGATCATCTTCTCCGGGGATCTCCGCGTCGAATTCATACAGCCAAGCCGGGAGTCCGTCATCCACGGCGCGCATCAGAAGCAGACGCACACCGAAGGGCGATCCGTTGACCTTTGAAAGCTCAAGCACTCTGTCCAGATCTCCGCTCTTGAAGTCGCAGAGCTCAAGGAACTCATCAGTGTATTTGCCGTAGAGTATGTGCGCCTTCTCTTCGAACTCTTCGAGAGACCTGGCAGAGATGACGTCGAAGAACTCTCCGGTCGTATAGCCTGTCATGATCGGGATCTGCTTGCGGTCATTGTTCGCCATCATGTAGTTCGGCTGATCGGTGAGGAAGTCATCATCCACCACGAACTGGAACTGTCCCGCTCTCTTGCCGAGATACTCAAAGCACTTATCCCTGATGAACTCGGCTGGAAGCGCTCTTGCCTCCTCCAGCGTCTTGACGCCGAGATACTCGCGGAAGAACTTGTCCCCCTGCTCCTCGGCCTGCTTGAGCGTCAGATAGTCGGTCCCGTGTCCGCCGATGGCGAAGTTGATGCCGGCGCTGCTCTGCGTGATGGCTCTCTTTATGCAGCTGTTCCTGTTAAGAGGCGAGATCACCTGACACAGAGTGCTGCGTCCGCCTGCGGACTGGCCGAAGATGGTCACGTTCTCCGGATCTCCTCCGAAGTTCGCAATGTTTCTTTCGACCCAGTCGATCCCGGCTTTCTGGTCGAACAGAGCGAAGTTTGTGCAGTGCTTTCCTCCGTTCTCTGCGCTGATCTCGGGGTGGGCAAACAGGCCGAACACGTTCGTCCTGTAGTTGACCGAGACGAGGACCACTCCTCTTCTCGCAAGGCGCTCTCCGTCGAACTCCATCTCAGCGGGGTTTCCTCCGATAAGTCCTCCGCCGAATATCCATATCATGACAGGAAGCCTGTCTTCCGGGGTCTTTGCAGGGGTCCAGATATTGAGATGCAGACAGTCCTCGCTCATCGGGAAATCCATGTCCCAATGCCATTCTTTCTCATAGAACGGACCGTATGCCCTGGAGTAATCCGTCATGTTCGCCGGGCCGTATTCCAGACAGTCACGCACGCCTTCCCAGGGTTCTACGGGCTGCGGGACTCTCCAGCGGTTCTCTCCGACCGGAGGCGCTGCAAAAGGTATTCCCTTGAATACCGAGATGGCCATATCGCTGCCATAGGTTCCGCGCACAAGGCCGCCTTCTGTTTTCGCGATCTTGATCATGTCATGCTCCTTCCTTTATATGGTTATCGTAATTTCATTATAACCCATATCCGGCTGCATTATCGACACACCGCCGCAAAATGACGATGTCTCTTTTCTGTACCAAAAAACCAGTGCCCTGTATGGGCCCCGGTTTTAAGTTGATATCAGATTTGATTACGATCAATACCCTCTGATGACTCCGTGGAGAACATATCTGGCATTGGTGAATGATCCCGAGCAGGTAGACAGTGTGATCACTCTGTCCGTCTCGCTGAAAGACACGTTCGATGTGAAATCCGATCTTGCGACCAGCGAGTCATGCCACTCCATATAGGCCTCATCGGATGCGAAGCTCAAGCGCCACGGATCCCCGTATGCCTCTGTGACATATCCTGCAAAGAACTCTATCGTATAGGTGCCTTCCGGCGTGTACAGCGTCGCTGTGGGATGGGCATCATAGTACGACTGATTCTTATAGTTCTGTATACAGGTGAACATCGATCCGTCATTCATCCTGTGCCCGTACACGATATTGTTCCGGGATTCGAAATCCTCATCGTTCCTGCAGTCAAGGAATGCGCATCCGCAGATGTTCGTTTCTCCTGTGAAGAGGTGATTGAGGTAATACGTGTTGTCGCCGGTCTGAGTGACCGGATAACTGAGCTTCGTCGAGGGAATGGATATCCACCCCACCACGTCGCTGTTGATCTCAGCCAGTCTCGTAAAGTCGGCGCCGATATTCTGCAGCGTGTTGTACCAGCCTATGGTCGATTCCGTCGTTTCGTCCAGCGAATCGGAATCCCCGTTGTCTGTGTCAACCGGAGCGGTGTTTTCATAGACAGGGAACACATATTCCTGAAGGTCACTGTAGGCGTCTGCACTTTTCCTGTATTCCCGGACTGCCATTACGATCTTGTAGGTGGATACTCCGAAAGCAGTCAGGAGCAGAAGGACAGATATCCATGCAATGGCTTTCTGCTTCTTGTTCAGTTTTCCTTCTTTTTTGTCGTGCATGTCTTCAGTTCGTTCTCCGCATCAGAAGTAGTATCTATAATTATACTCCTTTGGGATAAGACTTTATTTCCGCATCATGAACATTTCGTTCATCGCCGGTGATCAGTCTTCCTTTTTCGCAGCCTTGATGGCGGCTATGGCATCCTTGCGGGAGAGGTCTATGCCTTTTTCGCTGATCTTGATGACCTTGACGGGAATGATGTCTCCGACGCTCACCACATCTTCCACCTTGCCGACTCTCTGTTCGTCAAGCTTGCTGATATGGACGAGGCCTTCCTTACCGGGAGCTATCTCGACCTTGGCGCCTATGGGCAGGATCTTTGTGACTTTTCCGTAGAACATGGAACCGATCTCCGGATCCGTTACGATCGTCTGGATTATGCTGAGAGCTCTCCTGACGCCTTCGCTGTTCTTGCCGGAAACATATACATGACCGTCTTCTTCGACGTCGATCTCGACTTCGCATTCGGCGCAGATCTTCTTGATGACCGAACCGCCTTTTCCGATGACTTCGGCGATCTTATCGACATCGATGACCATTCCTTCGAGCTTCGGTGCATAGGGCGACAGCTCCTTGCGGGGCTCGGGGATAGCCTTCAGCATTACTTCGTCGAGGATGTAGAAGCGCGCCTTCTCGCATTTCTCGAGAGCTTCCCTGATGATGTCATATGTAAGACCGTCTATCTTGAGGTCCATCTGTATCGAGGTGATGCCCTTCTTGGTTCCTGCGACCTTGAAGTCCATGTCGCCGAAGAAGTCCTCGACGCCCTGGATGTCGACCATGGTCATCCAGCGGTCATCTTCAGTGATGAGTCCGCAGGAGATCCCTGCCACAGGGGCTTTGATCGGGACGCCCGCATCCATCAGTGCCAGCGTGCTTCCGCAGACTGAGCCCTGTGATGTGGATCCGTTGGAGGAAAGAACTTCGGAAACGAGCCTTATCGCGTAGGGGAACTCTTCCTTGGAGGGGATGACGGGCAGCAGAGATCTCTCTGCCAGCGCGCCGTGTCCTATCTCCCTGCGGCCGGGGCCGCGGCTGGGACGGGTCTCGCCGACTGAATAGCTCGGCATATTGTAATGATGCATATAGCGCTTTTCCGTCTGGTCATCAAGACCGTCCAGGAGCTGCGCCATATCGAGCATGGCGAGCGTGCATGTAGTCAGTACCTGTGTCTGTCCTCTGGTAAACAGTCCGCTGCCGTGGGCTCTGGGAAGAAGTCCGACTTCGGAAGCCAGCGGGCGGATATCGTTGATGCCGCGTCCGTCGACTCTCTTGCCGTCGTCGAGCAGCCATCTGCGGACCACGTACTTCTGCAGTTTATAAAGAGCGTCATCGATGATCGATGTGTTGTCCTCATACTGCTCGTCAAATGCCGCATGCACCTCATCGTAGATGGGCAGCAGGGCAGCGTCGCGGATCAGCTTGTCATCTGTATCCATAGCTGCGCGGACCTTTTCGACAGCCATTTCCTTGACCGCTTCAAAAAGATCATGCGGGACATCCTTGCTCTCGAACGGGATCTTTTCCTTGCCTATCTCGGCAACGATGGAGTTGATGAAGCTGACTATCTCCTTGTTGACCTTGTCTCCCGCCACGATGGCGTTGAACATGGTCTCATTGTCAACTTCGTTCGCTCCTGCTTCTATCATGACGACCTTCTTGTCGCTGCTGACAACTGTGAGCTGCAGGTCGTTATGTTCGTTCTGCTCATGGGTCGGGTTGATGACGATCTCTCCGTCAACAAGACCGACTGATACGCCGGCGACCGGTCCGTCCCACGGTACATCGGAGATCGCGATGGCGATGGATGAACCGATAAGACCGGTTATCTCGGGCGAGCAGTCGGGATCGACGGACATGACGGTCATGACGACTGCCACGTCATTGCGCATATCCTTGGGGAACAGGGGACGCAGGGGGCGGTCTACGACTCTGGAAGCCAGAGTGGCCTTCTCACTGGCGCGTCCTTCTCTTCTCAGGAAACTTCCGGGGATCTTTCCCACGGAATAGAGTTTTTCTTCAAAGTCCACGGACAGGGGGAAATAGTCTATCCCTTCCCTGGGCTTGGGGCTCATGGTGACTGTGCAGAGGACTCTGGTGTCCCCGTAGCTGCACATCACCGCTGCATTTGCGAGCAGGGCAAGCTTGCCGGATTCAACGCGGAATTTGCGGCCCGCTATCTCTGTCTCGAAAACACGGTAATTCTCAAACATGTTGCTACCTCCGTTTTCTTGTTCGTCCCGTACGGTTTCGCAACGACTCCGGCGTTCTTTCGGGAAAAAGCGCTCGAGTCACTGCAAAACCCATACAAGACTGTTTAATTTTGTAAAGGCAGACACGTATTGCGCGCGTCTGCCTTTTTCGTACTTTCTTATTTACGAAGACCGAGCTTCGCTACGATTGCACGGTAACGCTCAACGTCCTTCTTCTGCAGGTATGCGAGAAGCCTGCGGCGGCGTCCTACCATCTTGAGCAGTCCGAGATAGCTGTGCTTGTCCTGCGGATGCTGCTTCAGGTGCTCGTTAAGATGGTTGATGCGGTTGGTCAGGAGCGCGACCTGGACCTCGGGAGAACCGGTATCCGATTCGGTGAGGCGTGCGAACTCGATGACTTCCTTCTTGTCCTTCAGCATTTTTATTCTCCTTTCTTTATCATACGCCGTGACTCAGAAACAGGTAACAGGAGAACCCTATCGGGGATCCGCCATGCTTCCGTGTCAAGGTATCCGCTCGTTTTTTGACGAGCGTTGATTATTATATCACATGCTTTTTAAGCATATCAACAGTATTTTCCCTGTAAAAATGCCATATTTTCACTTCTCCGGGGAGTCTGCGTCAAAAGCTTTCGCATCCTCGATATTGAGACGTACAGCTTCCGCAAGTTCACCGGCTGTCCCGAACTTCTTCTCCGGTCTGAGGAATCTCAGCAGGCTGACTGTCATATCTGAACCGTACAGATCTCCGCTGAAACCGATGATATGCGTCTCCACTACGGACTGCTGATCCTCCGTCAGAGTCGGACGGGTTCCGATGTTCGTGACGCCCCTGTAACGCTCACCGTTCACAACGACATCCGAGATATAGACTCCCTTCTTCGGGAGCACACATTCGGCCGGGAACAGTATGTTCGCGGTCGGAAATCCCAGCTCGCAGGCCTTGTTGTTCCTATGGATCACTCTGCCGGATACCGAGTATGTATATCCGAGCAGCCTGTTTACTTCCTGTATGTTTCCTTCCTGAAGTTCGGCCTTTATCCTGGAGGACGACACGCGCTCTCCGTCCATGATCAGCGCTTCCTGCTCAAAGACCTGTATCCCGTAAGGGCCGCAGAACCTGGCCAGTTCCCTGACTCCGCATTCCCTGTCCCTGCCGAACCTGAAATCATCTCCGCAGACGACCACAGCTGCATTGAGACACTTTCTGCTCAGGACCCGGTCCACGAAATCCCTGCCGCTCAGACTGCAGAAATCCTCAAAAGGAGGGGATACGAAGTATTCCACTCCTGCCTCGGATATGAGCCTCTTCTTCTCCTGTGATGTGATCAGATCCCTGCTTCCTTTTCCTTCCGCTCTTCTGCCGGGCATGTCGAAGGTGAACACCGCTGTATGAAGGCTCATCTGCTTCGCATAGGCTGCAGCGGTGTCCAGGATCATCCTGTGACCTGTATGCACCCCGTCGAAATATCCGATCGCGACCGCTGTCTTTATATTCAGCGGCTCCATCTTCACTGTCTCGATCAACTTAAAAGCTCCTCAATCAAACAGTCTGTCTCTGCCACAGTTTATGAAGCATCCCGTCTCCGGTGACATCCGCCAGCCCGATCATTTCCTCCGGGTCCGCGACCCTGACCCGCGTGCCTGCGGGATATACACA
Organism: Oscillospiraceae bacterium; assembly: GCA_017548825.1. Taxonomy (GTDB): domain Bacteria; phylum Bacillota; class Clostridia; order Oscillospirales; family Ruminococcaceae; genus RUG11783. The sequence continues at coordinate 24,962 of JAFYZG010000165.1, read as the reverse complement.
TCCCGTCCTGGATACCGGGAAGTCGAAACCGTTAAGGAACAGTCTCTCAAGGTCTCCGGATACCGTGACTTCAGGCAGATCCCTGAACAGCTCTTCTGGAGAAACAAGGAACTCTTCCGCTCTTCCTTCTCCGGCTGCCATCAGCAGTTCCTCTTCCGTTACTGCGTTTTCGATGCCGAACCCGCAGGCAGAAGTCCTTCTAAGCGCCGTAAGATGGCATACAGTCCCGCACCGTGCCGCGGCGTCCTCCGCCAACGTCCGGATATACGTGCCGGAAGAACACGAGACGCGGAATACCGCTTTGTCTCCTGCGAATGATACGACCTCCGCGCCGTATATGATGACCTCTCTCGGGATCCTGTCGACAGTCTGCCCCTTTCTTGCCAGCTCATAAAGGGGAACGCCTCCTTTTTTGACTGCGCTGTACATCGGCGGCGTCTGCAGATATGCCCCTTTCATTTCGGAGAGGGCCTCTCTGAACTCTTCTTCAGAGGGTATCCTTCCCCCGCTCTCAAGAACAGCGCCGTCCGCATCCGCAGTGTCCGTGCGGATACCAAACAGCGCTTCTGCTTCATATTCTTTCTCCGTCTCCGGGAGGAACTGCAGAAGCTTCGTGGCCCTTCCCACCATAACGGGAAGGACCCCTGTCGCCATGGGATCAAGAGTTCCGGCGTGTCCCGTCTTCTCCCTCCCCATCGCTCTGCTGACTGTCCTTGCAGCCTGAAACGAGGTTATTCCTTTCGGTTTGTCCAGGATAATAATGCCGTCCATCAGAGTCCAAGTCTCTTATTGATAGCCGCCACCAGTGCGACCTTGATCTCGAACGGCGTGCCGGAGCACTCGCATCCGGCCGCCCTCAGGTGGCCGCCTCCTCCGAAGACAGAGCAGATCTCCGCCGCATCCAGCGTCGCGGTCCTCAGGGAGATCTTCCAGTTGCCGTTCTCCTGTTCGCGCAGCGTGATGCCGGCTTCCACTCCCTCTATCGCCTTCGGTATAGTGGCTATTCCCTCGATATCGCTCTCTATGCATCTGGTCTCTTCCAGCATGCTTCTGGTTATCGTGATGATGCAGATCTTCCCGCCGGACGTGAACTCCATGCCCGCCAGCGCTCTTCTTTCTATCTCGACCCTGGCTCTGGACTTCTGTCCGAAGATCTCCTCGTTGAACTTCGCTATATTGACTCCCATCGATACCAGTCTGGCGGCGAGGATGTGATTGTCCGACGTCGTGTTGCTGTACCTGAAGCAGCCTGTATCGGTGGCAAGCCCCACGTAGATGCAGTTGGCGATCTCGGCAGTGACCTCGCATCCCATGGCGAAGATGACCTTGTAGATTATCTCAGCGCAGCAGGAAGCCGCTGCTTCCAGCAGCGTCTCGGCCGCGAACGGAACGCTGGTGGCATGATGGTCTATCACCATATCCACCTTATCCGCATAACAGAGCGTATCGTCAGGCAGCAGCCTCGGGTTTGCCAGGTCCACAGCGAGAATGAATCCGGGCTCCTCGAAATCGTCATTTTCATATCCCTCGGTGATCAGCGAGAAATATGAAGCCAGTTCTCCGCTCCAGGCCACGCGGCATTTCCTGCCTCTCTGCCTGAGCGCGAGCGCAATGGCGATGCCCGACCCGATGGCGTCTCCGTCAGGATTCTTATGGGTCAGTATCAGGATATTGTCTGCTTTCAGCAGCCTTGAGGCCGCCTCTTCAGGACTGATCTTCCGGGTTTCCATCTGCGTTAAGTCCTTTCAGGATGCTGTCGATGCGGTTGTAGTAATCCACCGAATCGTCCGGCACAAACTGCAGTGATGGTATCTTTCTGATGTTCTTCATGGTATGCGCAAGCTCCGTCTTCAGGAAACCTTCCGCTCCCTGAAGGACCTTGCACGCCTCGGCGGCTTCTTCTCCGCCGCCGACAGAGGCGATGTATACCTTTGCGTATGACAGGTCACTGGTGACCTTGACTCTTACTACTTCAAGGAGAGGACTGATCCTCGGGTCTTTCATCCTGGTGATTATCATCGCCAGTTCGCGTCTGAAGTCGGAGTTCAGTCTTTCTGCTCTGTGAGACGGCATATTACTCCTCCCTGTACTCCTCTTTCCTGTATGCTTCCAGAACGTCTCCCTCTTTTATGTCATTGAACTTTCCGAGAGAGATTCCGCATTCGTATCCCTGCGCCACTTCCCTGACGTCATCCTTGAATCTTCTCAGCGAGGAGATCTCATCGTCATAGATGATGATGCCGTCGCGGACGACACGTATGATGCTGTTTCTTGTGATGGTGCCCTTTGTGACATAGCATCCCGCGATAGTTCCGACAGAGCTGATCTTGTAGACCTGACGGACTTCGGCGGATCCGAGATCGACCTCGCGGATCTTAGGCGCGAGCATTCCCTTAAGCGCTTTCTCCACATCGTCGATGGCATCATAGATGATCCTGTACATGCGCATCTCTATGCCCTTCTCCTCAGCTTCGGAAGAAGCTGCGGCATCAGGTCTGACGTTGAATCCGATGACTATAGCTCCGGACGCATCCGCCAGCATTATGTCGTTGGCGCTCACGCCGCCGACTCCCATATGGATGATACGCACTCTGACTTCGTCGTTGGAAAGTTTCTCGAGGCTCTGCCTGAGAGCTTCGCAGGATCCCTGGACGTCTGCCTTGACGATGATAGGCAGTTCCTTGACTTCTCCTTCCTCGATATGGCTGAACAGTGTGTCGAGGGTGACTTTCGAGAAGTTCTTGTATTTCTCTTCCTGCTGTGCGGTCCTTCTCTCTTCCACGAGCTCCCTTGCAAGTCTCTCGTCTTTGACCGCGTTGAATCTGTCTCCCGCCTGAGGCACTTCGACAAGACCCGTGATCTCGACAGGGACAGAAGGTCCGGCGCTGTCGATAAGCTGCCCGTTCTCGTCTGTCATCTGACGGACACGGCCGATCGCGGTACCCGCGATGACGACATCTCCGTTATGCAGCGTTCCCTTCTGGACGAGGATAGTTGCAACGGGACCGCGGCCTCTGTCCAGTCTGGATTCGATAACGGTTCCGAGCGCAAGTCTGTCGGGGTTGGCCTTGAGGTTCTGCACCTCCGCCACCAGGTTTATCATCTCGAGCAGTTCGTCGATGCCTTCGCCTGTTTTCGCGGATACGTTGACACAGACGACATCTCCGCCCCATTCCTCCGGGACCAGATCATACTCTGTCAGAGCCGCCTTGACCCTCTCTGGATCTGCTTCGGGTTTGTCTATCTTGTTGAGAGCCACGATTATCGGTACGTTCGCTGCCTTTGCGTGGTTGATCGCCTCCACGGTCTGCGGCATGATGCCGTCGTCCGCGGCGATGACAAGAACAGCGATATCGGTGACGGATGCACCTCTTGCCCTGATCGCAGTGAAGGCCTCATGACCGGGCGTGTCCAGGAACGTGATGTCCTTGCCGCCCTGCTTCACCTGATAAGCGCCTATGTGCTGAGTGATTCCTCCGGCCTCTCCGGACTGGACATGACTCTTTCTTATGTAGTCGAGGATCGATGTCTTGCCGTGGTCAACGTGTCCCATGACAACTACCACGGGAGCGCGGCTGACGAGGCTTTCCGGCGGATCCTCTTCGCTGTCCGCACCGGCGATGTTCAGTCTCTCCTCGATGGTCACGTGGACTTCTCTCTCAACTTTTGCTCCGAGTTCTTCCGCTACCAGTGAAGCGGTGTCGAAATCGATCAGTTCGGAAACAGAAGCCATGACGCCCAGGGACATCAGTTTCTTGATGACGACTGTTGCCTGAGCCTTAAGGCGGGTTGCAAGTTCACCGACCGAGATCTCATCGGGGATCATGATCTTGAGCTGCGCGTGGCGGGCTTTTTCAAGCTGCAGCCTCTGCAGCCTCTGGGCCTCCGTCTCTCTCTTCTGGTACTGCTGTCTGTTCTTGTTCTGACGGTTGGAGAATTTCTGCTTGTTGCCCTGGATATTCCCCTGGTTGCGTCTTCTGTTATTGTTGTCCGCTCCGTTCTGGGTGGCTAGGACATCGTACTTCTCGTTGTACTTGCTGAGGTCGACTTCCGAAGCTCTGGTATCCACGACACGGGAGACCCTCTCCTGCACCATGTTGGATTTGCCCTGGCCCTGGTTCTCTCTCGCTTCCGCGCGTCTGAGCTGTTTCTGAGCGGATCTCTCTATGTCTCTCTTCTCTGCGGGACGCTGCGGCTGCTGCTTCTGCTTCTGAGCAGGCTGAGACTGCTGCTTCTGCGGCTGCTGCTGTTTCTGCGGCTGCTGCTTCTGTGCAGGCTTGGCGTCAGTCTTCTTCTGCGAGTTCTCCTTGGCCGGAGCATCTTTCTTTGCCGCGGGCTTCTTCTCCTTCGGCTTATCCTCAGGAAGCACGTCGTTCGCAAAATACGCATTCAGGTCTTTGGCCTGACGCTGCAGCGTAATTGCGTTGAAGAAGAAATCCAGCTCGTCCTCCGTCAGGACCGTCGTGTGCTTTCTCGCCTGTCCTTCAAGCGGTTCAAGCACCGTGATGACGTCTTTGTTCGGAAGATTCATGTCTTTTGCCAGATCTCCGAGTTTGTACTTAATGATCATTTAATCCTCCCTTGGATCGCCTTATTAATCAGTTTTGCAAAATTATGATCTGTAACTGCCGCCACCCCGAATCTCCATCCGAACTTCTCACTGATCTCGTCCTGTGTGAGATCTGTACAGACGAGTTCGCTGCTGCCCTCGCAGAATCTTTCCACAGACTGTCTTATTCTGTCGGAGATGTCGGACGCGATCAGTACGATCGGGGCACCGGCTGATGCGGCGCTCTTTGCCGCGTCGAAACCTATCTTCAGTTTTCCGGCTCCCCTGGCCATGGAGATGGCGGAGAGCAGTTTTTCATTCTTCATCTTCACTCTGATGGATCTCTTCCGCAAGCCGGTCGAACAGCTCCTGGGTCATGTTGCATTCCAGCGCCCTCTCAAGCTGTTTCGTCTTCTGGGCTCTTCTCAGACAGTTCTCATCCCTGCAGATGTATGCCCCTCTTCCGGACTTTTTCCCTGTGATATCGACAGAGATCTCACCTTCGGGAGACTTGACAATCCGTATCAGTTCCTTCTTCGGTTTGTGTTCTCTGCATCCGACGCACATTCTAAGCGGGATCTTCTTCGGCATCTGTTGCTGTTATACCTCTTAATCAGTCTTCTCCGTAATATCCGCTCTCAGGACGGATATCGATCTTGTATCCGGTGAGCTTTGCAGCCAGTCTGGCGTTCTGTCCCCTGTTTCCGATGGCCAGCGAGAGCTGATGATCAGGGACCGTGACCCTGCACATCTTCTCTTCCTTGTCAGTGATCTCAACGTTCACGACATTGGCCGGAGAGAGCGACTCCGCGATGAACTTCGTGGGATCTTCGCTCCACAGGATGACGTCTATCTTCTCGCCGCCGAGCTCGTCGACAATATTGGCGACACGCGCTCCGCGAGGTCCGATGCAGGCACCGCGGGGATCGACGTTCTCGTCCTTTGACCAGACAGCGATCTTCGTGCGCTGTCCCGCTTCTCTTGCAATGCCCTTTACTTCCACCGTCCCGTCGAATATCTCGGGGACCTCGTTCTCGAACAGTCTCTTGACGAGTCCGGGATGTGTGCGGCTGATGAGCACTCTGGGTCCGCGGTCGGACACTTCAACGTCCACTACGTAAAGCTTTATATGCTGTCCCTCGATTAGGACTTCATCGGGCACCTGTTCGTTCTTGGGCAGGATAGCTTCCGTCTTGCCGATAAGCACGACAGCATTTCCCCTTACGGGATCGACCCTGTTCACTACGGCGGTGACGAGTTCTCCCTCTTTGCTCTGGAGCTCCTCGAACACCTGATTCCTCTCAGCGTCTCTTATTCCCTGGCGGATGACGTGCTTGGCGTTGACCGCAGCGATCCTTCCGAACTTCTTGACCTTAACGGGAACATCGATCACCGAACCGATCCTTGCTCTTGAGCGGTAAGTCTTGGCCTCTTCCAAAGTCATCTGCGTGTTGGGATTCTCGACTTCCTCCACGACATCCTTGCGGATATAGATCTTGAGACCTTCCGTGTCAGGATTGATATCCACGAAGATATTGTCTTCTCCGCCGTAATCTCTTCTGACGGCATGTACGATCGCCGCTCTTATCTTTTCAATGAGGCTCTCTTTCGTTACTCCTCTTTCCTTTGACAGCATCTCAAGAGCTTCAAAGAATTCACTGTTGGCACCCATCTGGTGTTCCCTCCTAAATATCGTTGTCGTCGTCCGCCTTTACATAGGCGACGTCGGATTTGCTGAAAGTCTTTGTTCCGTCCTCTGTGATCACCGAGAACTGCTCACGGCTGCTGTCTGACAGTTCTCCGCGGTATTCCCTGATGTGATCCGCATCTTCCCTTACCAGTCTGACCAGCACAGGCTTGCCGGTCCACAGACGGAACTGTTCCTCGGTGTGTATCCTGCGTCCGAGTCCCGGGGAAGATACTTCAAAACTGTACGATGCCGTTGTGAGGTTCTCCGCGTCTATCATCGGATCGACCGCTCTGGACATCTTCTCGCAGTCCTGGATCCCTATGCCTTCCGGCTTGTCGATAGTGATCCTCATTATCATGTTCTGTCCTTCTTTTCCGTAGAACACGTCCCAGACGGACAGCCCGAGTTCCTGAGCGACAGGCACCGCGATCTCCATCACCCTCTCGGCGATGTTCTTCTTTTCTGCCATATGAATTTCCTTTTTTCTGTTATACAAACGAAAGAGCGGGTCGCCCCACTCTTCCGAACTGACATTCATTCAACACTGATATATTACCATCTTTTTTTGAAATTGCAACACCATTTTATGTCTTTTTGTATATTTGTTGCACTGTTCAACTTTTAGTATAGTTCCGCGACTCAATAGGCATCAGTCCTGACGGCTCGTTTCCATATCAATGACCTTCCTGAACTGCGTCTCATAGAGCTGCCTGTAGACTCCGTTCTTCTCAATAAGTTCCTCATGCCCGCCTTCCTCAACTATCTTTCCGTCGGAAATGACGAGTATCCTGTCAGCCTGCAGTATGGTCGACAGCCTGTGGGCGATGACTATGGAGGTCCTGCCTTTCATCAGTACATCGAGCGCGTTCTGGATGGAGTTCTCCGAGATGGAGTCTAGAGACGATGTCGCCTCGTCCAGTATCAGGATCTTCGGATCTTTGAGAATCACGCGCGCAATGGACAGCCTCTGCTTCTCTCCTCCGGAAAGCTTCAGTCCCCGGTTGCCCACCTGCGTGTCGTAGCCGTCAGGCTGGGACACGATAAAGTCGTGTATATTGGCTATCCTGCAGGCTTCCTCCAGTTCCTCCTGTGTGGCGTCCTCTTTTGCGAACAGCAGATTGTCTCTGACCGTGCCGTTGAACATGTACGCTTCCTGGGTCACCACCCCTATATTGGATCTCAGGTATGTCAGATCGATATCTCTGACATCGATGCCGTTGACCCTTACCGATCCTCCCTTAACGTCATAGAGACGCGGCAGCAGATTGACGACCGTTGACTTGCCGGAGCCGGACGGTCCGACGATGGCATACATCTTTCCCGAGGGCACCCGGAAGGAGAGGTCCTCGATAAGAGGTATGTCGTCCGTGTATCTGAATGCGACGTGATCGTATCTGATCTCGGCTCCGGAACTGAATGACGGCTTGACCGGATTCATCCTGTTCTTTATCTCGGGCTCCATGTCGAGATAGGAGAAGATCCTTGTGAACAGCGCCATGGATCTTGTCAGATCCACCGATACGTTCAGAAGGGACTCCACGGGTCTGTAGAGACGGTTGATCATGCTGACGGTAGCTGTTATGGTTCCCACCGTCACCGCGGTGTCGTTCATCTTTATTATGAGATATCCGCCTGCAAGATAGATGAGGAGCGGTCCGAGGTTCGTGAATATCCCCATTATAACCCTGAACCAGCTGCCAGCCCGGGACTCCTTGGTTGAAAGGTCGATGACCTCTTTGTTCGCCTGCTCGAATTTCCTGTTGACGGCTTCCTCTCTCGTAAAGAGCTTGATCAGAAGAGATCCGGAGACCGAGAGCGACTCGTTGACGATCTCGTTGAGCTCGTCCGTCTTCTCTCTGGATTCGGAAAGCAGCTGCCAGCGGTTCCTTCCCGCTGACTTCGTCGGCAGGACAAGGAGAGGGATCACGAGTATTCCCACCAGGGAAAGCTTGGCGTCGATCCTGAAGAGCGCGACGATCGTGGTCACCACAGTGCAAATGTTGGATATTATATTCGTCAGCACCGAGCTGATCACCGATGCAACTCCGGATATGTCCGAGTTCATCCGGGTGATGATGTCTCCCTGTTTCTCGGAGGTGAAGAAGGAATGCGGCATCGCCTGCAGATGGCTGAACATCTCGTTCTTCATGTCGAGGACTATCCTGTTGGAGACCCAGCTGTTGATGTACGACTCCATGACCCCGACGATGTTGGACATCGCCAGAGTGAAGATCGCCAGTACCACCAGCTTGATGAGCAGTGCCAGATCCTTTCCCAGCAGTGCTTCGTCTATGATCCTTGCCGTTATGAGCGAGGGCAGCAGTCCCAGCACGGAAGACAGGATGATGATCGCAAACACTATGAGAAGCTGAAGCCAGTACGGCTTCAGATATCTGAGTATCCGTATGACGAGCTGTTTGCTGATCTTTGGCGCGTTCTGCTTTTCCTCTTCCGTCAGGAACCCTCTCGGACCGAAACCACGGGGCATTCGTATTCACCGTGCCTTTCTGTTCTGTCACAGTTTAATAGAGAAAGCGGGAGCCATCCGTGACAGCTCCCGCTCTCGTTACATGTTGATCTTTGTTCCCGTACGAAGTACTTATCAGCCGAGTTCGGCGAAGTACTTGATCGTCCTTACCATCTGGGATGTGTAGGAGTTCTCGTTGTCGTACCAGGAAACTACCTGTACCTGATATGTATCGTCATCGATCTTGGCGACCATTGTCTGTGTGGCATCGAACAGGGAGCCGAAGCTCATTCCGATGACATCGGAAGAAACGATAGGATCGGTGTTGTAGCCGAAGGAAGCACTGGTCTGAGCCTTCATCGCGGCGTTGATGGAGTCAACAGTGACATCCTTGCCCTTTACGACTGCTACGAGGATGGTGGTGGAGCCGGTGACTGTCGGTACACGCTGAGCGGAGCCGATGAGCTTGCCGTTCAGTTCGGGGATGACAAGACCGATGGCCTTGGCAGCGCCGGTGGAGTTGGGAACGATGTTCGCAGCACCTGCACGTGCACGGCGCATATCGCCCTTGCGGTGCGGTCCGTCGAGGATCATCTGATCGCCGGTGTAGGCATGAACTGTGGTCATGATTCCGGACTGGATCGGATAAGCATCGTTAAGAGCCTTGGTCATGGGAGCGAGGCAGTTCGTTGTGCAGGAAGCAGCGGAAATGATGGTGTCTTCCTTTGTAAGAACGTTCTCGTTTACGCCGAAGACGACTGTCGGGAGGTCATTGCCCGCGGGAGCGGAGATGACGACCTTCTTGGCGCCGGCGTTGATGTGAGCCTGGGACTTGGCCTTTGTGGTGTAGAAACCTGTGCACTCGAGGACGACGTCTACGTCGAGCTCTCCCCAGGGGCAGTTGTTTGCATCAGCCTCTTTGTAGATCCTGATCTTCTTGCCGTCGACAATGATCGAATCCTCTGTGGCTTCGACTGTGTGAAGGTTCTCGCCGAGCTTGCCGATGTACGGTCCCTGAGCGGTGTCGTACTTCAGAAGGTTCGCGAGCATCTCGGGGCTGGTCAGGTCGTTGATGGCAACGATCTCATAGCCCTCTGCACCGAACATCTGGCGGAATGCCAGACGGCCGATACGTCCAAAACCGTTAATTGCAACTTTTACCATGGAATAATCCTCCGAATTATTTAATATCCATTTCTGAATACAATTTATGAAAGACCGCACTAATTTTAACAGAAGCAACTATCATATGCAAGTCCAAGTTAAGGGTCCGGAAAGCCTGTTTTTCCCTTTTGTTTCCGATGCTCAGAAGAATCTGTAGACCCTGTCGAACGAAGTCAGTGACCCCGCTGTCTCCTGCATCCTGAGATACAGTTCGGCACACCCGAAACTGTCGCTTCCGGCCTGGTGGGCATCGAGCGGGATACCCAGTTCAGCGCAGAGCGTACCCAGCTTATGATTGGGCATCGTCTTTCCGTAGACCGCCCTTGAGATGGTGAGCGTATCCGCATACCGGACGGGATGGAAATCCAGTTCGTAGTGATCCAGAAGTCTTTTCAGCACTCCCAGATCGAACGTGGCATTATGAGCCAGTATCACGCTGTTCTCCATAATATCCCTGATCCTGTCCCACACTTCCGGGAAAGCGGGCTCGTCCTCTACGTCCTGCGGTCTGATGCCGTGCACTCTGATGCATCTCCAGTCGAATTCCGTCTCCGGATTTACCCTGATCTCCGTGGTCTGCACGACGCGGTTGTTCTCTATGACCGTGAGCCCCGCAGAGCAGATCCTGTCGCCGCGGGAGTTGGGCGTCTCAACGTCAAAAGCCACCATCCTTCTAGGAGGCACCGGTTTGAGATGTTCCGGTGCCCCTGCGAGAAGTTCCTTAAGTTTTTCCTCTGTTAGATAGTTCACTCTTCCGTGACCTTTTTCTGCACTGCCTTCAGGTAGTCCTCGTCTGAGATATGCTCCATCGGCTCGCCGCTGGTATCCTCTCCCGGAACATCGATGTTCAGATGTGAGAACCAGGAATCCGGAGCTGCTCCGTGCCAGTGCTTTACGTTCGCGGGAACATGTACTACGGTACCGGGTGTCATCTCCACGGCATCCTTTCCCCATTCCTGGTAGAAACCTCTGCCTCCGACGCATATCAGCATCTGCCCGCCTCCGGAGGTCGCATGATGTATGTGCCAGTTGTTCCTGCACCCCGGCTCAAAGGTCACGTTCGAGATCGTCAGCTGCTCGTTGGATATATGCGCCAGATATACCTTTCCTGTGAAAAACGGATGATCTCCTCCCGTGCCTACCGGGAAAATAACAGTCTTCTGATACTCTTCGAGAGTCATCTGGTGAATCCTCCTGTCTTTGGTCTCTTTAATAATTATAATACTATAAGTATCTAGCATAGTATGGTCTTCTTCTCCCCGTGTCTCCCTTTCTTGCTTTTTTTTAACGCTTGTTTTACAATTGAAAAACCTGTTATGGAGAGTTGTCCGAGTGGTCGAAGGTGCAGCACTCGAAATGCTGTAGACCGAAAGGTCTCCAGGGTTCGAATCCCTGACTCTCCGCCAGAAAAACCTCTTCCGGTCTTACGGAAGAGGTTTTCTTTTCTGTCTGTTTCAGATGGTATAATCTGTTATGCGGAAAAGCACATCGCCTTCCGCTCAACAAATGTTTTTGAGGTGGTCAATGAAGACAAAACGCGTATGGCTGGTGCTTGCCGGCTGCATGCTTCTCTACGGCGCCATGATGGGGATCATCTTCAACTGTGCCGGTGTCCTGATAAACGGTGTGATACAGGCGGAAGGGTATACCAGCAGCTCCGTTTCGATCTTCTATACTCTCAAAGGCCTCGTATCCACTTTGGCGATGCTGTTCACCGCGAAACTGCTGACCCGCGTGAACATCAAAGTGATGGCCATCCTCGTCGGACTTATCGGCGGGGCCTCTTTTGCCCTTATGTCCCTTTATACACAGCCGTGGCAGTGGGCGATCTCCGGCGTTCTGAACGGTCTTGCATCCAGTCTCGTCGTCCTTCTTCCCACTACGGTCATCCGCAACTGGTTCATCAAGAACCGGGGCACTTTCATGGGGATGTATATGATGCTCTCCGGCGTGATCGGAGCGGTATTCAACCCTCTTGCCGGCAGACTGATAGGATCTGTCGGCTGGAGAAAGACCGCTGTCATCCTGGGCCTCTCGGCATTTGCGATGGTCTTCATCGCCGCTCTGCTGATCGAACGGCATCCTTCCGACGTCGGTGCCCTCGCATACGGAGAAACAGAGGCTGCCCCTGACACGGGCACGCCGCCTGTCAGGCCGACGACGCAGCATGTTCCTTTCAAACTTAAGACATATCTTTATATATTCTGCTCGGTGACCGTCGCCGGCCTCGCGATCCAGATGGTCTCATATATCCCGCAGTACGCATCCTCTCTCGGCTATGATCCCATGATAGGCGCTAAGATGACCTCTGTGCTGATGATCGGCAACATGTCTGCAAAACTGCTCTTCGGTGTATGCAGCGATTATATCGGGCTCTGGCGAAGCATACAGCTGTTCCTCGGACTTATCGGCACAAGCATGCTCGTTCTGGTCTTCGGAAGCGGAGTTCCTGTCCTGCTCTATATCGGTTCGCTCGTTATGGGTTTCGGGTATATGAGCGGTGTCGCAAATTCGCTGGTCTCCGCGGAGATATTCGATCCGGATCAGTTTGAGATACAGTACAGCAGGCTGAGTATGCTGAGCGGACTATCCACAGCTCTTTCTCCCTCCATCATCTCCTATGTCTTTGACAGCACCGGAAGCTTCAAGCCGATCTTCCTGTTCCTTGCAGCCTGGCTCTTCACCGCGGTCATTCTGATATCCATGAGAGAAAAACTGGGCATCGTCAGAAAGAAACCTGAGCAGATCCCATGAGAACATGCTCTCCTTTACGAAACACCTTTACAGCTGAAAAAGCCGGATCTCTGCGATCCGGCCTTTCTTTTATTATTTCTTTCGATACAGAACGTGAGGATTGTCTATTCCCCGAATTTCTTTCTTTTATCGGACATATCGAATCCCTGCTGTTTGCACCAGATGTCCATGACCAGATCGACGGGCAGATGTTTTACCAGTCTGACCTGTCTGCGGACGGGAGTTCCGAGGATCGACACATCCTTCAGCTTTTCCAGATCATTCATCGCCTGTTCGGCAACCTCATCCGGCCCGTACCATCTGTCCACATACCTGATGTATTCATCATGATGGGCGTATTCCTGAAACTCCGTCTTGATCCAGCCCGGGCAGACACACATTACATGGATGCCTCTGGGTCTGAGCTCCCTTCCGATAGCTCTGGAGAAACTGAGCACATAGCTCTTGCTCGCTCCGTATACCGCCTGATAAGGAACCGGCTGCCAGGATGAATTCGATCCGACGTTTATGATGCAGCTTCCCTCTTTCATATAAGGGAGACTTATATGGCACATAGCCGTGAGCGCTACTGAATTCAGCTGGACGCTTGCGGACAGCTTGTCCAGATCCTTCTCTTCAAAAGGCCCGAATACTCCGCACCCGGCGGAGTTGACGAGCATCCTGATATCGGGCTTCTCCTCTTCCAGCAGCACTCGGTACTTCTCCAGGGCATCGCTGTCCGTCAGATCCATGGCGACCGCCTTTATCCTGTTCTGGCACAGGGAAGACAGCTCTTCAAGCCTCTCCTTCCTTCTGGCTATCACCCAGATCTCATCGAATTCGTATCTCTTGTCGACTGAGAACACGAACTCCCTGCCGATCCCTGCTGAAGCCCCGGTTATCACAGCTATACCGTTCATCTGTCATACCCTTCCTTTACAAAGGTCTTCCCCGGATATCAGTTGTCCGCGCGGTTGTAGCCGTTCTTCATGTGCATGCTGGCATCCGCAAGAACTCTGTTGAGCGTTTCCGTCGTCTGCTTCTTTGCCATATCGCTGAGTTTGTCGTTGGCTTCCTTGAGGATGGATACATCTCCGCCCTCTGTGAGCTTTTTGTCATACTCGCGGATTATCTGACGGCCTTTCGTCGCTACAGCGCTGTGATATCTCTCTATGTTCTGGATGCTGGTTCCATAGTTGTGATCCGCAAACGCATCGATCAGCCTGCTGCTCCAGTAGAAGTTCTCTGTGGAGACATCAAGCGAGACCTTGCTGAGATACGCCGGCATCGAATCCACGTTGGTATATACCGGCAGCATCGCGCTGAACGCGGTAGATCCGAAGCAGATCCACTCCACGCCTTTCGCCGCGTCGGGAACGTCGCTTCTTATCTGGCATATAGAAGTGACGCCGGTCCTGTTGATGCCTATGGAGCGGTAGATGCCGCGTTTTCCCGTATCCTGGCCGGAATACGGATCATAAGGTGTTCCCTGATAATGAGATGAAAGCAGATACTTGACGTCCTCAGCGGCTACTTTTCTGTCGGGAACGATCATCCAGGGGATATTGTCGCTTTCCGGTCCGAACTCGGCGTCCTCTCCGTCCCACTTGTGAGAGTAGGGAGCCAGGTATCTCTCCATGAACCATGCTCTCGGAGTATTGTATATATGGTCCTGGTCGCTTCTTGAACCGAAAACATCTCTGGGGTTGAACTTTCCGTTCTGATTCAGATCCAGATGATTGTCCTTTATAAACTCTCTGAGGTCCGCAGAGCAGAGATTGGCTTTCTTTTTCCCGAAAGCATCGTCAAGATCGAACTCATCCATCCCGAACTGGTTGGGGATTATCGCGCACGCATCATCCGGCACGCGCCTGGCCATCCAGTGATGGCCTCCTATAGTTTCCAGCCACCAGACCTCATGCTCATCATTGAACGCAATTCCGTTGGTCTCGTATGTTCCGTACTTCTCCAGGAGAGCTCCCAGTCTCTCGACTCCTTCGCGGGCCGACTTAATATAGGGAAGCGTGATATATACGAGATCTTCTTCTCCTATCCCGCCGGGGATGTCTTTTTCTCTTCTGTTCTTTGCCTTCTGATACTCGACCAGAGGATCCGCAGACAGCACTCTGGGATTTGACGTGATCGTTTCTGTCGCTGTCATTCCGACGTTTGCGGCATTGATGCCTGTCGCTGCCCATACTCCTCTTTTCGTATCAACGCTGGGCGACGCTGTATATCTGATCGGATCATCCGGGAGCTCGATCTCAAGATGTGAGATCACGTTGCGGTATTTTCTCGGCTGTTTGGACGGTTCGATTACAACGATCTTCTTTACGTCGAAGAACCCGTCGTCTGTTCTGGCTATCATAGTCGAACCGTCATTGCTGGCTTTCTTTCCAACCAGTACTGTTGTGCATGACATGGAACTACCTCCGTTAAAAAGGCAATTTGAGCCTTGTTTTTCTTTTAATTCTATCACATCGTGCGCGGAACACATCTAAATTATGATCCGGATCACACGATGACGCAGTACAGAGTTTAATATCCGCGCAAATATATACATTTAGTATAATTGCGCCATTGCTATACTTTCTGTTGCGTCCGGGTCGTATGTTCTTTTCCCGCTCCTGACGTCATCGGACGGGAAATATGTCCTTTCACAGCTGTCATCTCCGAGCACGACATTTTTGTGAAGCCTGTGTGAGCTGTCCGCCGTAAAGACTTCTGCAATGGTGGTATCCGTGACATCGCAGTACAGGGCGGCATACTTCCTGAACCAGGGATCTGTTGCGATCCTGCGGTTCCATTGCGCGCCGTACGGGCAGCTTTCGATCCCGTATGAACTGTCCCAGCCCAGATAGGAGACATCAGAGAGCCTGTTGATATTCTCTGGGATCCTTTCGAAGCCCTCCTCCTCTGCCTTGCGGATCATCTTCCCAGCGCGCTCGGAAGCCCTCATGTAAAGAACTCTCTGCGCGATATCCATCGCCGTTTCGTCGCCGAATCTTTCTCTGATGACCTTTACAAAGGCAAAATACATGTCCGCGAACTGGAACGCCATATTCCTGACTTCTTCCACCGCCTGTCTTCTGCTGACTGTTTCCTTCTCCTCCATCTTACCTCTCCTTCCTCACTCTGTTCTCAATGCAACGACCGGGTCCTTCTTCGCAGCTCCTGCCGACGGGATGATCCCCGCAAACAGCGTCAGCAGCGTGCTGATCACCACAAGGATGGCCGCTATATGGATCGGCAGTACCGCCGAAAGCGAATCTATATCAGTAAGTTTGTGCAGCAGTGAATTTATCGGAATGCAGAGCAGGTAGGTGACTCCCGTTCCTATGATGCCTGAGAGGAACCCGATTATGACGGTCTCTGCATTGAACATACTGGACACATTGTATTTCGATGCGCCGATTGCGCGGAGTATTCCGATCTCTTTCGTCCTCTCCTGGACCGAGATCAGCGTTATCACCCCTATCATTATCGAAGAAACTATGAGGGATATGGAGACGAAGGCTATCAGAACGTATGTTATCGCGTCAAGTATCGTCTTTACGGAAGCCATCAGAACCCCTGTCATGTCTGTATACCGTATGACTCTGTCGTCCTCCCCCTTTTCCTCGGCATCTTTGTTGTATCTGTCTATATACTGTTTAAAATCCTCTTTTCCGTCGAAATCCTTGAGGTAGATGATGATGGCATTCGGGTCATCCGGGCTGCTGTATCCGAGATCCCGCAGATTTCCCTCGTATGATCTCTGCGTTCCTGCGGATGAATACGCGGACATCAGCCTTGTCAGTTCCTCCTCCGTCAGGTTGAACTTGAACGCGGATGCTATTTTCTGAGTGTTCACTCTCATGGATCCGGCCATAAGCTTCGTGAGCCTGTTTGGTATATCGTTCAGCGCAGCTCTGACTTCCTTCATTCCCTGCGCTGCAGTCATGACCTTGGCCATTTCTCCGACTACAGAGGTCGCGAGCGCTCCGGAGCTCGCCTGATAGCTTATCTCCTCCGCTGCAGCTTCGGACAATAACGCGGTATCACCGTCCAGCGTGATCCCTGATGCTGCAAGCTCCTCTCTTCTGGCCCAGATGTCCCCGTGATTTGAAGGAAAATCGCTGATATAGACCGATAGAGCGTTAGTGAGCAGCGGCGCGATGACCGGCTCCAGTACTTCATCCGGCAGCTCATAACCTGCTGCCAGCGCCGATATCTTCTGCGGGACCCCTTCTGACGCCAGATACTGGGAAACAAGGGTCTGACAGCTGCTCCTTTTCAGA
The DNA here is from genome assembly GCA_017548825.1 of Oscillospiraceae bacterium. Lineage (GTDB taxonomy): Bacteria > Bacillota > Clostridia > Oscillospirales > Ruminococcaceae > RUG11783. The sequence goes on along the minus strand of JAFYZG010000165.1, from coordinate 8,079 downwards.
AGCACCGTCTTCCCTGCCCCTCCGAGAGAAGCATCTGCAGGAAGAGCTTCCCCGGAAGCGACCGCATATCCGGTCAGCCCTCCCGCCAGTTCTTTCATCAGCGTGGAAAGATCGCCGTACGCTGCGGAACTGTCCTCTACACTGACATCTCTCATCACTTCGTCGACATAGTTTTTGACAAAGTTCTCGACTGCTTTCGTATCTACCTTGACGCTGAAGGCGGACGAGAGCTTTTTTGTGTCCACGGAGATCATGTTGTCCAGATCGAGCGACGGGCCGTTCTCTTTATTCAGCTCTTCGAATGTTTTGCCGGAAATGACGTCCTTTTCACTGTCCAGCAGCTGATTCGAGACCATCTCCGATGCGGAAGACTTCTCCATGACATGCAGAGTCAGAGACGGCAGATAGCAAATGCCCGGATTCAGGGCATTTGATGTCGATCCTGCCGCAGGCGCGACGATCCCGACGATCTTCAGCCGCTCGGCGCTTTCAAAGGCCTCTTTCATGAATTCCTTGTCTTCTGACATATCCTCCCAGACGCCGTACTCGCTGTTGAATCTGTACAGGTCAGGAACATTTACGAGCCTCAGATCAAGCCCAAGGAGCTCATCATATGAATAGATCCTTTTTTCCTCGTCGTACTCCAGTCCCGTGGCCTCTCCCGACATGATGCTCTTGACCATGCTGCTCAGTTCTTCCACATCCTTGAGACCTACAACGTATTCAAGGAAATCGGTGATGTGTGCCTTGTCCGTGAGTACCATGAGCAGTTCGTCATATCTCTCCGGAAGTCTTCCCGCCACCGTCTCATACTGCTCGTTAATCAGCTCCGGATCATCCATCATCTCGCTGAAAAGGCTGCCTGACATCATTGATCCGAAAGAAGATGAATAAGATCCACCCATTATGGTCCCCATGAGATTGCTCGGGTTGACCAGGATCAGATCTCCTTTGACGTCATATGCATATACTCTGGGAGTGACCGGGTATGTATATCTAACTGTGTTGACATCGTTTTCTATCTCGGAGTACGTGCTCTCCAGATGTTCTTTGAAGGCCCGGAGGTCGTTTGTCCCGATCCCCTGGAAGACGCTGGCTGTCACGTTTACCTCTTCTATACTGTTTTCCGCGACTTCTTCCCCCTTTGCGCTGTTCATGGACGCAAATGCCGACATCATGGAGGCCATGTCCGCTGTTTCCGCTGTAATCGTGAGCGGATATGACGAGAGCGCTTCCTCCTGTACGCTGTCTATATAGTTCTCTGTCCCCTGGGATACCGCATAGATCAGGGCTATCCCGATTATTCCGATACTTCCTGCCATTGAAGTCAGGATAGTTCTTCTTCTTTTTGTGAACAGGTTGTTCAAAGACAGACCGAATGCCGTGGAGAGTTTCATCCTCGGCATCTTTTTCCTGGCATCTGCCGCGGCTTTTTCCTCCTCAAGCTTTCGTTCCTGTTCCTTCTCTTCCTCCTCCAGAGGTCTGCTGTCGCTTATGATCTTCCCGTCCAGCATCCTGACTATCCTTGTCGAATACCTCTCAGCCAGTTCCGGGTTGTGCGTGACCATGACTACAAGTCTGTCTGCCGCCACCTTTTTCAGGATCTCCATGACCATGATGCCCGTCTCGGTATCGAGCGCGCCTGTAGGCTCATCCAGAAGGATGATCTCCGGGTCGTTTACCAGCGCTCTGGCGATAGCGACTCTCTGCATCTGCCCTCCCGACATCTCCGCAGGCCTTTTATTGAACTGATCAGCGAGTCCGACGGCGGTCAGAGCCTCCTCTGCCCGCTGTCTTCTGCTTTTCCCCCTGACTCCGGAGAGGCTCAGAGCCAGTTCAACGTTCTTAAGAACGGACTGATGCGGTATCAGGTTATAGTTCTGGAACACGAAACCCACGGAGTGGTTCCTGTATGTGTCCCAGTCCCTGTCCTTGTATTTCTTTGTGGACGTTCCGTTTATGATCAGGTCTCCGGACGTGTACCCGTCCAGCCCGCCTATTATGTTGAGCAGCGTTGTCTTTCCGCACCCCGACGGGCCCAGAATAGACACGAATTCGTTACTTCTGAAGGCGAGATCGATTCCTTTAAGGGCATGGACCGTATCATTTCCCGCCGGATAGTCCTTTATTATCTCTCTTAATTCAAGCATTATGTTCCTCGTGGTCCTTTGCGATGTATAACTGTAGGTTATTATACCTTACTGATGATCTGCGTTATGTGAACAATCCTGTTTTTTAGGTCTCTGTCTTTGTTTTTGACTTCTTGTCGATGTTCTCAGCCAGGCCGTGTTTCACGTGAAACACATGATGTTACAGCAAAAAAGCACTGTTTCACGTGAAACAATCCGGCTTTTTACTCTTTTCTGACTGTTTTTTTGAGGTTTCCCCGGCATTTTCTTTTCAAAAGTGTTGTGTTATGATTAGAGCGCAAACTAGATACAGGACATTTTGTTTCACGTGAAACATTTGAAAAGATGGGAAAGATAATTGCAATCGCAAACCAGAAAGGCGGCGTAGGTAAAACGACCACTGCGGTCAACCTTGCCGCGGCTTTAGGTGCGCAGGACAAACGTGTCCTCATGATAGATGCCGATCCTCAGGGAAACGCCACCAGCGGACTGGGGATCAACAAGCGCGGCGTTGTCAGGTCAGTCTACCAGCTTCTCACGGGAGATGCGGATTTTGAATCCTGTGTGGTCAAGTCACCCTATGCCGGAGTTTCTGTAATTCCTTCCAGCATGGATCTTGCCGGCGCGGAACTGGAGCTCGTGGATGCCGAAAGAAGGGAATTCCGCCTTAAAGACGCTGTTTTGCAGCACAAAAAGGACTACGATTTCATTCTTATCGACTGTCCCCCTTCTCTCGGACTGCTGACTCTGAACGGCCTGAACGCCTGTGACAGCATCCTGATCCCGATACAGTGCGAATACTACGCTCTTGAGGGCCTGTCTCAGCTTATGAGCAGCGTCCGATCGGTAAAGCGCCTGTACAATCCCTTTATCGAGATCGAAGGTGTTCTGGTCACCATGTACGATTCCAGGCTCAATCTCACTCTGCAGGTGGTCGATGAAGTCAAGCGGTTCTTCCCCGGGAAGGTCTTTTCCTCCGTCGTTCCGCGAAATGTCCGTCTTTCAGAGGCTCCCAGTTACGGAAAGCCTATAAAATACTATGATGCTCACTCAAAAGGAGCGGTCGCTTACGACAATCTGGCTTCTGAGATCATCAGAAACAACTCAAAGGAGGTCTGACATGGCGAAAAGACAGGGCGGCCTGGGCAAGGGCCTGGACGCGATATTCATAGACAATTCCGTCTCTTCCGAAAGCACTTCCTTTCTTCCGGTCTCGGATATAAGTCCCGACAGATCGCAGCCCCGAAAGAGCTTTTCAGACGAATCTCTCGCCGAACTGGCCGATTCCATCAGAGAACACGGCGTTCTGCAGCCGATCCTGGTGCGTCCGGATGCCGGAGGCGCCTACAAGATCGTAGCAGGCGAGAGACGCTGGAGAGCATCCAGACTGGCCGGCCTCGACCGTATCCCCGTTATCATCCGCGAGATGTCCGATTCGGACGCGTACAGCGTCGCTCTAGTCGAGAACCTCCAGCGTGAGGATCTCAATCCCGTGGAAGAAGCGGAGGGCTATAAGCAGTTGGCTGATACTCAGGGCTGGACCCAGGAACAGATCTCTTCCAGAGTCGGCAAGTCCAGACCGGCAGTTGCCAACGCGATGAGGCTCCTCACCCTTCCTGACAGCGTTCTCTCTCTGCTTCGGGACGGGAAGATCACCGCAGGGCACGCCAGAGCCATCCTTGCGATCCCCGACGACGCGGTAAAACAGCGCGTAGCAGAGCTCGTCGCAGAAAAAGACCTCTCTGTAAGGGAGGCGGAAAGACTTTCAAGGATCAGTTCTCCACGCCAGCCGGTAAAAAGAACTCCTTCCGATCCGGTAGCCAGCGAAGTCGAGCTTGCCCTAAAGGATGCTCTGGGAGTCAACGTGAAAGTCAAATACTCGGACGGAAAAGGGACCCTTTCCCTGGATTTTTACTCAAAAGAACAACTTTTCGATTTTGCCAATAAACTCGGAGGAAATGATAAACAATGATCGACATCAGACTGATAAGGACAGATCCCGAACTCGTTAAGGAGAACATCAGAAAGAAATTCCAGGACGAAAAACTGGTCCTGGTGGATGAGGTGATAGACCTCGACAGGCAGTTCAGAAATGCGCGTTCCCGCTGCGATGAACTGAGAAGCCAGCGCAATCAGATCAGCAAGCAGATCGGCGCCCTCATGGGCCAGGGAAAACGCGATGAGGCTGAGGAAGTCAAAAAGCAGGTCGCTGCCATCGCCAAAGAGCTTGAAACGCTTGAGGAAAGCGAAGGGACCCTGGAAGAAGAGATCCGCAAACGCATGATGGTGATCCCCCAGATCATTGATGCCAGCGTGCCCATAGGCAAAGACGACAGCGAGAACGTCGAGATCGAGAGATTCGGTGAACCTGCCGTCCCCGATTTCGAGATCCCATATCATGTGGATATCATGGAAAGACTGGATGGCATCGACCTCGATTCTGCCAGAAGGACCAGCGGAAACGGCTTCTATTACCTTAAAGGCGATATAGCCAGGCTTCATTCCTCCATACTCAGCTACGCAAGAGATTTCATGATCGGCCGCGGCTTTACCTATTACATCCCTCCGTATATGATCCGCGGGAATGTGGTAAACGGCGTCATGAGTTTCGCGGAGATGGAGAACATGATGTATAAGATCGAAGGCGAAGATCTTTACCTCATAGGAACGAGCGAACACTCCATGATCGGCAAGTTCATCGACCAGATCCTTGAGAAGAACGAGCTGCCTCAGACCCTGACCAGCTTCAGTCCCTGCTTCCGCAAGGAAGTCGGCGCTCACGGCATAGAGGAGCGCGGAGTATACAGGATCCACCAGTTCGAGAAGCAGGAGATGGTAGTCGTCTGCGAGCCGGAGGACAGCATGATGTGGTATGACAGGCTCTGGCAGAACACTGTCGACTTCTTCCGCACCCTGGACATTCCTGTTAGAACTCTTGAATGCTGCAGCGGCGACCTCGCCGACCTCAAGGTAAAGAGCTGTGACGTGGAAGCATGGAGCCCGAGGCAGCAGAAGTACTTCGAGGTTGGCAGCTGCTCCAACCTCGGTGATGCCCAGGCAAGACGTCTGCAGATCAGGGTAAGAGGAGAGAACGGGACATACTTCCCGCACACCCTCAATAACACCTGCGTTGCTCCTCCCAGAATGCTCATAGCGTTCCTTGAGAACAACCTGCAGGAAGACGGAAGGATCCGTATTCCCGAGGCGCTCCGTCCTTATATGGGCGGTCAGGAATATATCGGCTGATCCTCTGCGTATATCGGCAACGTTATTATACTAATAGTATTGCTATATGAGGGATCTCCTTTCCCGGAGATCCCTTTCCCCTGCCTTTTTCCGCCCCGTCGGGGCACGTCCGAATTGTGTCGATATTATCGTTGACAATTCACTTTTCTTACTATAAAATTATCAATGCGTCAATTTTGACAGATATGGCGGATTAGCTCAGTTGGCTAGAGCACTCGGTTCATACCCGGGGTGTCGTTGGTTCGAATCCTACATCCGCTACCAGGCCCGGTGGTCAAACGGTTAAGACACCGCCCTTTCACGGCGGTAATACGAGTTCGATTCTCGTCCGGGTCACCAAAACCCCCGGATCCCTTGCGGATCCGGGGGTTTCGCTGTATATTTCAGTATCTTTTACTCCGTGAGTTCTCCGGCAAGATCTTTTTCGATCTGCTTCTTGATCAGTTCTGTCTCGGCGCATGTACTGAACAGATAATATAGTTTCGCAACTGCCGCTTCCGTAGTCATATCTTTCCCGCTTACGGCTCCGATCCTTCTGAGCGCGCCTCCTGCCTCATAAGCGCTCATGTTCACTGTACCCTGTGTGCACTGTGAGCACACTACGAGGACCGTCTCCCTGCCTTCTTCTGCCACAGATTCCAGCGTCCCGCTGTCGTCGGGAGTGTTTCCGGAGCCGAAGGTCTCAAGGACCACTCCTCTGAGGATCCCGGACAGCATCGGCCGGAACAGGGAAAAATTGATGCCCGGAAAGACTTTGAGCACGCCTATGGCGACTTCATCCAAAGGGGTGAAACTGAATTCTTCTTCCGTCTTTTTCGCCAGTGCGGCCTCATTGTACTGTATCTCGATGCCTGCGGTGGCAAGCACCGGGTAGTTCGGTGACACGAACGCCTGCATTCCGTCTGCAGAATATTTCGTCGTCCTGTTCCCTCTGAGCAGAAGTCCTCCGAAATAGACACATACTTCATGGACTTTCCCGGAACCAGCTATCACAAGGGACGTGATCAGATTGTCCCTTCCATCACTACGTGTCTCGCACAGGGGTATCTGCGATCCGGTGAGGATGACAGGTTTGTTCAGTCCCCTGAACATGAAAGACATAGCGGATGCCGTATAAGCCATCGTATCGGTGCCGTGCAGCACCACGAAACCGTCGTACGCCCCGTAATTGTCGGCTATCTGCCTGCCTATCTTGTTCCATTCCTTCACGGTCATCCTGCTGGAATCCAGGAGGGGCTCGGTTTCCGTAAGATCCCATTGAGGGATATCCGGAGCCCTGAGGGAATCCATGTGAAACATGGCGGAACGGAAGTAATCTCCGTCCGGTTCATATCCCCTCTCCGTACGGGTCATTCCTATGGTCCCTCCGGTGTGGATTATAAGTACTCTGCTCATTGTCTCTCCTCTTTCAGGAAGCTTCCTCCGAAATGGGATGCGCCCACTTCCCTGACCGGTAATAAATCGTGTAGCAGATGAATGTCGTCATATTGTGCGCTATCATGCAGCCCCAGGCCGACTCCAGTCCGAGTCCCAGGATCCTAGTGCAGATAAATGTTCCAAGGATGCGTACGGTCCATATCGCTATTATGTTGACGGCAAAGGAGAAGCGGGTGTCTCCGGCCCCCTGCAGCATGCCTTCCAGAACATTGGAAACGCCGAAGAACGGCTCTGAACACGCCACCATGCGCAGGACAGTGGTGCATAGCGTTATGACAGCCATATCCCTGCTGAATATAGCGACCATCTTAGGAGCGAAGATAAACAGAAGACTTCCGGTAAACACCATCATCAGGACTTCACAGAGTATCGTCATCCTTGATACCTTGTGGAGCCTTTCCTTGTCTCCGGCTCCAATGGCGTTTCCCGTAAGGGTCGCCGCAGCCGCCATCATTCCGAAACCGGGAATGTAGAATGCGGATTCCACCGTGTTCGCTATGGTATGCGCCGCTGTGGAAATCTCTCCCAGCGAGTTGATCATCGAGGCAAAAACAACATATCCGAGAGATGATCCGAATCTCTGGAACATGTTGGGGATAGCGGTCTTAAGGCAGGGCCCCATTATCTCCCAGTCTATGCGGACAGGAAGGCCCTTCGGGGATATCTCTTCATGCCGGAAGATGCTGACTGTTATCGCTATGCCTCCGTAAAGGAACGACACGGCACTCGCTGCAGCCGCTCCGATAACGCCCATTCCGGCTCCGAAAACAGTGATCTCTCTGCCCAGGATACTGATGACTCTGGTGGGTTTGATCAGGATCATGTTGAGAATCAGGTTGATCGCATTCATGGCCAGCCCGACCCTCATGGGAGTCTTCGTGTCGCCGGACGCCCTGAGGACCGTTCCCAGGATCATGTTTGCCGTTCTGGGAAGCATGGGAAGATACAGGACAAAGAAATACCTTGAAGCAAGTTCTCTTATGTCCTCGTCCACGTTCATCCAGACGGGTACGAGCCCGCTGACGCTCAGTATTGCGACCGTGAATATAGTCCCCATCACGGCAGACGTTATCACGGCCTGCATCACAGCTTTTTTCGCCCTGTCATAGTCTCCCCGGCCTCTCGCCTGAGAGATATAGGCAAGGAATCCGACTCCGAGAGCATAGACGGTGCTGTAGACCAGCCAGCTGACAGTTGAAGTCGAACCAACCGCCGCGGTAGCTTTTGTTCCGAGACTGCCCACCATGGCGGTGTCGATATACTGCAC
>JAFYZG010000164.1 GCA_017548825.1 Oscillospiraceae bacterium | reverse complement strand
TTGACGGTTTCAATGCCGTTAATAACGTAGATTCTATATCCTGACCGATCTAAAGTCAACTCCTGGAAAGATCCCTGTCGATATACAGATTCTTGCCCTGCACGATTATCTCGTCGTACAGAGACAGCAGCGAACTGCTGCCCTCAGTGACCGAGGAGATGACGAAATCTTCTGTCTCGTAGAGTATATCGACTTCTTTGAACTTCACCATGTTTCCGTATTTGACGAAAACTCCCAGTTTCCCGTCGATGAGCCTCAGCGCCGTTTTGTCGACTTTTATGCCTCTGTAGTTGGTGAACTTTATATTGATGTCCTCATTCCTGAGGACCGCGGCTGCGGGGTTCATCCTGTCAAAGGACAGTATCGCCACGATGAAGGAACCGTCCTCGGAGGGAAGCAGTTTCTCAACGGTCGCCGGAAGATCCGTTGCGGTGCTGAAACTGAAATCGGCGGAGTACTTCCTGCCGACCCTCAGCCTGGAGGCATCCTCTGGGCTGAGTACGCATACATAATACCAGTTGTAGTCGGAAAGGATCTTGTAGTGATCGTCATTGTAGCTGTAGGAAGCGTGATTCCTCTCGATGGCTTCGCTGATCTCATCTGCCGTCATGGTATCGAGGGACTCGGGAGTGATGCCTGTCTCGCAGCCGTCCATGAAGGACACGAAGAAGCCGGACTCCTCCGCGGTCACATACCCGGTAGGTTCCATATCGGAAGTTCTCATGGAGGCTATGAGGGCACGGACAGCTTCAGATCTCTGGGATGTGTCTATCTCTCCTCCCGCGGAGATCTCATAGCTGGACAGATAGGTGATGAGGCTTCTCTTTACGTAGCTGATGTCAGAGAAATCATGATGTCCTATTTCTTCCGAATAATTGCTGAGCAGTCCGTAGACAGACCTTCTGATGGAATCCAGGTTGGTGTTTCCTCTGTTCCCCTTTGACAGGTCCGTCAGAATGTCCAGTTCCTTCTGGAGCTGCTCTATGTACATGTTCCTCACTGCCGCTGCGGAATCCCTGAAGAACTCTGCGACTTTCTCGCCCTTGGCCACCTTGTCGCCGTCGGAGACCAGGAAGTATTTCACTCCGGATTCGTCCGCAGAGATCGTCTCGGGCCTGACCGCCGTGCCGGTCGCCGTTATCTGGTCCGACAGTTCGCAGAGGACCGCTATCTCGGTGCGGTATGAAGGATACGTCACCAGATATACCTGCATGGCGACGTAGAGAACGATGAGAAGTGCCAGAAGGCTGATTATCAGTTTTGCACCTGATGATCTCATATATCTTTGCTCCAATCTGCAAGGCCGATCGCCTGATCGGCCATCTTTTCTGTATCAGCAACGTCAGAGAACAGTGTGGTGAAGCCCTCTTCGCGCCTGAACCACGTAAGCTGCCGCTTCGCGTAGTGACGCGTCGCTTTCTTGAGTTCCGTCAGGCATTCCTCCAGTGAGCTTCTGCCCTCGAAGAATCCGAAGAACTCCTTATATCCTATAGCCGCGCAGGCGGTGGTGAAACTGTCCCTGTTGTCATAGACATATCTCGCTTCATCCACAATTCCGTCATGCATCATCGCGTCGCATCTGTCCTCTATGCGGCTGTAAAGCGCCTCTCTGGAAGAGCAGTTTACCAGTATCCTGACTGCGCGGGGGTATCCTTCCCCTTTTGACGCCGCGATCTGTTCCGAGGGGGTGCTGCCGGACTCTATGATCTCCATGGCCCGTACTATCCTCTTGACGTCGTTCGGCTTAAGTTTCTCGGCGTATGCAGGGTCTGCCTTTGCGATCTTTCTCAGGAACGTTTCCGTGCCGAACCTGTCGATGAAGGAAGTGAGTCTCAGTCTAAGTTCGTCATCTCTTGCCGAAGTCTCAGGAAACACGATCCCGGACAGAAGCGATGACATATACAGCCCCGTGCCTCCGCAGATGATCGCTGTCAGCCCTCTGCCGTTTATGTCGGCGACGGCTTTTCTCGCGTCTTCCACGTAATCGGCTACGCTGTACCTCTCATAAGGTTCCCTGATATCTATAAGCCAGTGCCGGACAGCTTCGGTGTCCTCTCTTGACGGTTTTGCGGTGCCTACGTCCAGTCCTCTGTAGATCTGCATGGAATCGCATGAAACTATCTCCCCTCCGGTGCGGCGGGCGAGTTCCATGGCGAGGCTGCTCTTTCCGGATCCGGTAGGGCCTCCTATGGCAATGATCCTGTCAAACAATTCTTCCGAATCTCTTTTCGATCTCATTTTTGGACATCGTTATATATACTGGTCTGCCATGCGGACAGAATTTCGGCACGCTGCCGCACAGTATCTGCTCCGCCAGCGACACCATCTCCGTCCGGGATGCCTTATGCCCCGCCTTGATGGCGGCGCGGCATGCGGAGGAATGCATCAGCCATTCCCTGGCTTCGAACGTCAATGACTCGCTGTTATCCAGCAGTCCGGTAGCTATCTCCGTCACCGCGTCAGCCGCGGCGCTGTTGCTGAGATAAGTCGGGATCTCACGGACCGCCACTTCCCTCTCTCCAAGCTCGGAGACCGAGAAGCCGAGTTTTTCCAGCGCGTCCGTATTGTCCAGTATCGCCTGCTTCTCATCCGGAGAAAGCGATACGACGACAGGCTCCAGCCGGATCTGGCTGTCCACGTTCTGGTGCGCGTCCCTGATGAGCTCATACAGAAGCCTCTCGTGGGCTGCGTGCATGTCTATCATGACCATCTGGTCGCCTGCTCCGGCAACGATGTATGTGTCGAACAGTTCTCCGATCACTTTGAGGTGATCCTCCCTGAAGAGGACGGGATCCTCTTCATCCGGTCTGTCAGCCGGCAGACCGGTCTGCACATGCGCAGGCGCTGCGCCGTCATCTTCCGGGAATATATCGAGGGAAGAAGGCCTGCTCTGATAAGTCTTGCCATCCTCTGACGAATCTATGCGGACAAGATCCTCGAACAGTTCTCTTGCGGGATCCCTGAATCCCGACGGCACTCTCTCGGAATGGAAGGGAACGTTGCCGGCATGGGCCGCATGATCCCTCGTCTTCTCTTCCGGCGCTGCGGGTGCTGCTGTCTCCGTCTCCGGTGAAGCTGTCTGCTCGTCCTTGACAGGCGATCCCGTGATCTGCAGGTCCGGAGTCGATGAACCGAGCATCTGGACCGTCTCGCGTACCGCTCTGTATACCGCGCGGGTCACGGATCTCTCATCGGTGAACCTGATCTCGGTCTTGGCCGGATGCACATTGACATCCACTGCGTCAAGCGGGACCGTCACGGAGATGACGAATGCCGGGAACTTGCCCTGCATTATGAATCCTTTATATGCCTCCTCGGCAGCGGCCTGGATGGCTCTGTTTCTGATATATCGTCCGTTCACCGATATGTGCTGCAGGCTTCTGCTTGCTCTGGACTGTGTGGGAGAAGAGACATATCCGTTCACCGCCACGCCTTCTCCGGGTGCAGAGGATATCTCGCCCATTCCGGCCGCGACATCCCTGGGGAAGAGGTCGAATATGGCAGAATACAGTCCCAGTCCCGTGGTGCGCAGAACCAGCTTTCCCTCTCTTATGAGCCGGAACGACACGTCCGGTTCAGACAGCGCGATGTGCCATACCAGCTGTTCGCAGGCATTGCCCTCCGCCACATCCTTCTTGAGGAACTTCATGCGGGCCGGCGTGTTGTAGAAGAGATCCGTCACAGTGACGTTCGTGCCTGTTGGCGTTCCGCACTCCTGCAGGGACACCTCCCTGCCTCCCTCTATGATGTATCTGAATCCGTGTACGTTCTCCGGAGTTTTTGTGGACAGCCTGACTTTTGATACTGCGGCTATGGCGGCAAGAGCCTCCCCGCGGAACCCAAGGGATCCGATGGAGTTGAGGTCGTCCGCGCTGCTTATCTTGCTTGTGGCATGCCTGAGGAATGCCGTCCTAATGTCGTCCTCCTCTATGCCCCTGCCGTTATCGGTGACGGATATCATCTCAAGGCCGTGGTTTCTCAGTTCGATATCTATCCTGTCCGCTCCGGCGTCCAGGGCATTCTCCACCAGTTCCTTCACTACGGAAGCCGGACGCTCCACCACCTCTCCGGCGGAGATGAGTTCCCGGACTCTGTCATCAAGTACGTGTACCGATCCCATATCATTTCCTCTTCTTCTTTGCGGCTCTGATGAGCCTGTCCAGGATGCCCATGGCCTCCAGCGGCGTGATGGTATCTATATGCATCCTGCTGAGTTCTTCTTCTATCTCGCTGGTGTTCTCGACGCTCGTCGTAATTATCCTGCGCTCTATGCGGTCGGGGTTCTTTTCCTCCAGGGAAGTCAGTATCTCCTTTGCCCTGTCGGTCACTGCGGAAGGCACACCTGCCAGATTCGCTACTTCTATTCCGTAACTGTCGTCCGCCGGGCCCTCCACTATCTTTCTCAGGAAAGTGATAGTATCTCCCCTCTTCTTTGCGGCGATATTGTAGTTCTTGAGATTGCTGAAATCAGCATCCATGTCGGTCAGTTCGTGATAATGAGTCGCGAACATGGTCTTGCACCCTATTCCATTCTCGGAACAGATGTACTCGATGACGCTCCTCGCGATGCTCATTCCATCATATGTCGAGGTCCCTCTCCCGATCTCATCCAGGATGACCAGACTTCCGTGTCCCGCGTTCTCCAGTATCTCGGCGACCTCCTTCATCTCCACCATGAAAGTGGAATCTCCGGAGAACAGATCATCGCTGGCTCCCACGCGGGTGTAGATGGAGTCCACGACGCCAATCCTGGCAGATGACGCCGGCACGAATGATCCGATCTGCGCGAGGATGGTGATCAGAGCCACCTGCCTCATGTATGTGGATTTTCCGGCCATGTTCGGTCCGGTGATGAGATTGACGAGATTGTTCCTGCAGTCGAGGTTCGTGTCGTTGGGAACGAACATCTCGTCCCTGAGCACCAGTTCCACCACAGGATGTCTCCCCGAAGTTATCCTGATGACGTCGCTGTTGTCCACCTCAGGCCTGCAGTATCCGTTGTCGCGGGCCAGTTCTCCCAGCGCGCAGAGCACGTCGATATACGCCACCGCATAAGAGGTGTCCTGAACTCTCTGCAGGTTATCGGTCAGTTTCTCGCACAGGCGGTCATAGAGATCTCTTTCAAGAAGATCCAGTCTCTCTCCTGCGGAGAGGATCCTGTTCTCCAGGTCTTTGAGCTCCTCGGTTATATATCTCTCCCCTGTCGTCAGGGTCTGTTTCCTGATGAAGTAATCCGGAACAGCGTCTATATTCGACTTCGAGACCTCGAAGTAGTATCCGAACACCCTGTTATAGCCTACACGGAGATTCTTGATACCGGTCTTTTCCTTGGTGGACTGTTCCAGTTTGGCCAGATACGACTTCGAGTCGTGCAGCAGCTCCCTGAGCTCGTCGATCTCTGCGTTCCTGCCGGGACGGATATATCCGCCGTCCTTGAGAAGAGCCGGAGGATCGTCCGCGATAGTCGAATTGATCTCTTCCTTGAGATCGTCGAGAGTGTCGACCGACGAGGCCAGCCTGCGCAGCAGTTTCGTCCTAAAGGAGGCGGAAAGCGCCTTAATCTGTCCGAGTCTCACGGAAGTAGCGGAGAACGCTATGAGGTCTCTCGGCGTGCACTTTCCGTACATGATGCGGGTCATCAGCCTCTCCAGATCGAACACGCCCTTGAGGCTGTCGGACAGCTGCCCGCACAGCACCGAATTGTTGTTGAACTCCTCCACTGCATCCAGTCTGAGATTGATCTGAGCCGGATCCAGCAGCGGTTTCTCCAGGAAAGTCCTGAGAAGTCTCTTGCCCATGGATGTGGATGTGCGGTCTATGGCCCACAGAAGGCTTCCCCGCCTCTCGCCGGACCGCATGGTCTCGGTTATCTCAAGATTCCTCCGGCAGCTCTCAGGCAGCAGCATGTAGTCCCTGGAACTGAAGAAATCAGCCGAACAGAGCCTCTTCAGACCGGAGAACTGTGTCTCTCCTATATATCTTATGAGCGCTCCGG
>JAFYZG010000163.1 GCA_017548825.1 Oscillospiraceae bacterium | reverse complement strand
CTCGACGGCCTCCCGGGTATTTGCGGCCTGGGTATAAAAATACATACCTATCGGAATTCCGTTCGCCGTCGCTCCCTCAAGGTTCTCCCTGACTCTGGTGTCCTCGTATATGGTCCCGGACTCGTAGCCCCTCAGACCTGCTCTGATGAATGCGAACTGGACTCCGTCCGCCTTGACTTTTGCCCAGTCGATGTATCCCTGCCATTCCGACACGTCGATGCCCTTGAGGGCAGTGCGTCCCGAGGCATCAGCATACGTCTTTGTCCCCGTCTCCTCATCGGTGACTATGCTGTCAATGTCGTAGTCGTGTTTCTTTACGTTCTCCAAGATCGGCGCATAGACGTATTTCTCCCCGTCATAATAGACAGCTTTGTCACTGAAGATCATGGACATGAGTTCAGTGAGCGACATGGCTTCCCTCGCTTTCTCCTTGAGGTTCTCCCGACTGTAGTAGATCTCGCCGTTTCCCAGCGTCTTTCCCTCGTTCTCCGCCATGATCTCCTCTACGCTTTGTTTCCTGAGCCTGTCCACCTCGCTCTGAAGCGCATGGTTCATCGCTTCGATCTCGCCCTTCGCCATCTCCGCGTCCCTGAGTCTTATACCAAGCACCACGGCAGCGGCAGCCGAAAGGATACACAGAACGATCAACGGGATCACCCAGAGCCATCTTCTTTTCATTGCCAGCACCTCTCTCTGTTCCTTCTAAAACTATTATAATCAAACAATGTTAATAATTCTTCTTTGTCCGCGGCAGCGGCCGACAAAGAGGAAGACCGGTCTCCCGATCGGGAAACCGGTCATTTTCTGTTAGAAGCCGTGGCCGCCTCCGCCGCCGGAAGAACCGCCTCCGCCACCACCGCCTCCGCCGCCACCGGAGGATCCGCCGCCTCCGCCGCCGGAAGATCCTTCGTAGTGGGCGGTGCGTTTGGTCTCGATCAGAGTGCTGGCTACGAGAGGTCCCATGTCGAACCTGCGTCTGACCATCTCGTCGTAGGTCTGCAGTTCGTCCTCTTTCTGCATCCTGGTCCTGCGGTTCGCCGCTATGAATACGGCGACGAGGGAGAACGCGATGGAGAGCAGCGCGTTGGAGATGTGTTTCATGGGCTGGGGTATCTGATTCCCGTCCAGGATCGCGGCTATCTGGTCGAAGGTCCTGGCTGCGCAGCCGTAGTACTCTTCACGCCTCGCATACATATAGACGTTGTCGGTGATGGTCTCAGCTTTCGCCTTGGTGACCGTGTTGTAGATCTTTCCGTCCGAGAAGATATAGATGTAGCGGTTATACATATCGATCACGAATATGGTCCCGCTCTTCTTTCCGAACAGTTCGCGGTATCTCGCCCTGGCATAATCCTCGGTGCTCTTCGTATAGTCACTGTTGGTGAAGAACGCCGCACCGCCGTACTGCGTGATGGGAAGCATGTGGGAGTAGAGCTTCTGCTCCTCCTCTTCCGTGAGAAGATCCGCGTTGTCCCTTATCACTATCAGGTCTTCCGGCGACACGACCGACGAATTATATTCCGCCTCCGGAAGCAGTATGTCCAGAAGGATCGGGATCACCATGACGGCTACCGCTATGATGAGGATGATGCGCCATGTCTTTCTGTTGACCTGGCTGAGCCTCTCTATGAGGCTCTTTTTCTTTTCCTTCTTTTTAGCCATCAGGCGTCACCTCCTCTCTCTTTGGTAAAGAGAGGCAGGTCTCTCATGGTCAGCTTGTTCTGGGCCCTGACGACATCGAAAGCAGTCCAGACAGTCATCAGTATGGAGACTATTCCCGCCATGTAGCAGAGCATATCGCTGTTTCGGTCGTACATCGCAGCTGCGGCGCACGCCAGCACCGCCGCGACAGGCTTTATCAACGTTAGGAACTTGAAGTGGAACGGCGCTTTCCTTCTGCGGATCTTTATGTCAGTCGTCACATCCGCGATACACTTGACGATCACGTAGATGACCAGCACGACCGGCATGATCCCGATCAGCACTACGGACTGCGAGTCGAAGAACAGCGCCAGAATGATCCCCATCATGAATGCGACCAGGCCGGTGAGGATAGTCCCGGTCACCGACAGAGCCTTTCTGCCGGCTCCCCTGACCTGGATGCTGTCCCCATCCTCTCCCGTATATCCCGGGTCATCAAGATGCTTCTTCTGTCTGTACGTGTCGTTGAGGAGCCTGTCGGCGGTAAAGAACACTATGACGGACAGCACCGATGCCAGTGTCATGAATCTTATGGGAGTTATGGTGAACAGCAGGTTCAGGATCAGCGAGACCGCTCCGGCGAGTATCAGGCTTGCGGCCAGATACTTCCTGAAATCTATGGGGATGTCCGCCGCGAGCTCTCCGGTCTCTCCGTTCACCGCCGCGTAGCTGACTTTGTCGCCGTTTCGGAAGGATAGGAACCACGCAGGGAACAGCGCAGTCTTCGAGCTCTCCTCCACTTCTATCTCATTGATAACATCGGAGGACATCACGCTGACTCTCTCGGTCTTGACGCTTCCTCTGTTCTTTATGTCGTTCCTCGCTATAGTTCCGTACTTGGAACCGTAGATCTCCACCGGCACATCGGTGCCGTCGGCATAGTATCCGGCCAGATACGGCAGCTGGAAATCCACCATGTCCTTGGCGCGGTAGGGACTCAGAGCCCTGCTCATGGAATCCGGGAAAGACGCTGACGCATCCACAGGGATAAAGTCGTATTCGATCTCCGCAGGAGCTTCTATCTCGTACGTCCTGGTGACGTC
Source organism: Oscillospiraceae bacterium (assembly GCA_017548825.1). GTDB lineage: Bacteria > Bacillota > Clostridia > Oscillospirales > Ruminococcaceae > RUG11783. The sequence continues at coordinate 4,876 of JAFYZG010000163.1, read as the reverse complement.
GTACTTCACTCCGTTCTGGGTCTCTATCCTGGTGTTGGTGGCTTTCCCCTTATATGTACCTTTTCCGGAATACCTCAGCAGATGGAACGGCATGTATATGCCGCGGAACTTCTCGATGTTCTCGTCATCGCTCATCCAGTCCGGGGCAAGGAGAGTCTGGCTGATCCTCTCCTTGTATTTTTTGATTGCCGCATTCCTCTTGACCTTGAAGGGAATTATGTAGTCCGGTCTCTTCTCTTCCGCTATATGACTGTCCAGCACAAGCGACGATCCGCAGTAACTGCAGAAGGTAGCCACGGTGCTGTCGGTGCTTATTATCTTCGCGCCGCACTGACGGCATACCAGCTCGTTCGCCTGATACAGGCCTTTACTTTCCAGGTAGTCGTTGTAATCATCAGTCGTGATGACGCTGCCGCAGTACTCGCATCTGACGTCCTGACCTGCGGGATCGAATCCGATCTCTCCGCCGCAGTGAGGACATCTCATCACAGTCATCTGCATTACCTCCTGAACTGATTATTCGCTTCTGCTCTCGAATATCGGGAGCACTTCTCTGATTATAGAATCGAATCTTTCGGGATCCCACGCGCTTCTTCCGATGAAGAGCCCGTCTATTCCCCTTCTTGCTATTATGTCCGCCGCGTTGGACGGGTTGACGCTTCCGCCGTAAAGGATCGGTATGTCTTTGCCGTATGCTCCGAACATCTCTGTGAGCGCTGTCCTTATAGCACCGTGCATATCCTCGGCATAGGAAGCGCCGGCGGGAACCCCTGCCGTCCCTATAGCCCAGACCGGTTCATAAGCGATCCACAGCTTTCCGGAGACCTCCTCAGGGCTCAGCGTGCCGGCTGACAGGTTCAGCTGCTCAACGACCGACTCTGCAGCTAGTCCTCTGTCCTTCTGTTCCGCGGTCTCACCGACACACAGAAGCGAAGTGAAGCCGTGGTCAGCGGCGCATCTTATCTTCCTGGCCTCGTCCTTATCCGTCTCTCGGAACACGTGGCGTCTCTCGGAGTGGCCTATGAGCACGAACCTCACGCCTATCTCCTCCAGCATCAGGGGCGAGATCTCTCCCGTGAACTGTCCCCTATCTTCCCAGGCCATGTTCTGGGCTCCGATGCGGATGCGGTCTCCGACCGCCTTAGCTGTCCGTTCCAGGGATGTATATGACGGTATGAAGAAGAACTCCAGTCTGTCCCGGATATCGTCGATCAGCTCATCCATCCTGCGGATATAGGCCTCCGCCTCATTTCCGGTCTGGAACATCTTGGTGTTGGTCCCTATGTAGAGTTTATGCGTCACCTTTTTCTGAGCTCCTCGACCTTCTCTGCGATGGAAGGCTGCGCCTCCTCCATCATCTCCTGCCAGCCGTCCTCATACTCGAAAGCCAGATCTTCGGGATCCTCCTCCTCGATCCTTCTGCAGTATCCGTCCAGCATCGGGAAATCCTTCTCATAGCAGTGGAAACTGTTGGCTCTGTGGGAATATGTGCCCATCTCCACTCCCAGGCGGTCCGCGATCCTCTTCTGGAGCATGATCAGCGCAAAGGCGTTCATGAACGTGGCTTTGCAGGCGTCGTTGGATCTGAACATCACGACACAGTCCAGTTTATCGTTCCTGATGAAGAACTGCAGATGCTGCAGGCACGCAGGGTCGTCACTGCCCATATCCGCGCTGTTGTCCCTGACCAGGATGACCGCGCGGCGGCTTGATGGATTCCTCTTCAGTTCTTCGACTATGAAGTTGACCTGGTCGAGCGGGCTCACCATCCTGTTGTGATAGGTATATGTCCAGTTGCCCCGCTCGATCTCAAAGTCAAGGATACCGTCCAGCATCTCCTGCCTGTACTGTTCCAGCTCGGTCGGTCCGCCTATGAACAGCTTACTGATCATAGGCTCTCCCATAGGTTCTGCCACCTGGAACGTCATGGACAGTTCCTTCTGTGTAGTGTTCCAGTCGGCGCAGTCGGAGATCTCTCCCTTCTCCCTGAGCTCCATCAGGGCATTGTGATATGCATCCGGCAGGGTCCTTCCGAAGACCAGTGCTTCTTTCATCTATATATGCCTCCGAATCAGTCTTTATAACAGATAAATAATATCACAGTTGGCGCCTCAGGCAGCACGTCTTTTGACCTTGAGGCGTCTTTTCCGTCAATCTGCAAAATTTTTCCGGATATTTTCGTCATTTTGCTCTTTTGCCTCTTGACACCGCGGAATACATCCGTATAATTATGCGTATCAATTGAATTTTATGCTTCATTTATGCATATTATCTGCATAATATGAGCAAATAAAAAGCAATTTATGCATTCAAAATTCTGGAAGGATCAGAAAATGAAAAAGGAAATCAAAAAACTCATCGCTCTTTTGCTCAGCATCATGATGCTGTTCACACTGGTCTCCTGCGGTGCTCCGTCAGAAGACCCGACACCGGAACCCGATCCCGAACCCACACCGGCCCCGGAACCGGAACCGGAACCCGAAGAATGGGTATGGGAAGGCCCCAAATACAGTGAACTTGCCGCCATCAAATTCAAAGCTGAAAACGTGACTATTCCCGAGAATCCTACCGGAGTTCTTGAAAAAGTCCTCAGCAGCGGCAAACTCATAATCGGAACATCCCCCGACTATCCTGCAGCGGAGTTTATAGACGAAGCCACAGGTGAGGTCAAAGGAAATGAAATGCTTCTGGCACAGTACATCGCCAACAGCCTTGGCGTGGAACTTGTGATCGAAGCCATGGACTTCAGCGGAGTTCTCATTGCGGTAGATACAGGAAAAGTCGACCTCGGCGTTTCCGGTTTCGGCTGGAAAGAAGACCGCGCGGAACTGTACGAGCTTTCCAACGGCTATTCCGCCACATCTTCTGACGACGCTCACCACACCATCGTTGTCAGGGCTTCCGATCTTGACAAATACAACTCCCTCGCGGATTTCAGCGGAAAGACCGTCGACGCACAGGCCAGCTCACTGCAGCAGATGTACGTAGAAGACCAGATCCCGGATGCCAATCTGCAGCTCATCACATCCCTCGATCAGGGAATCCTCGACCTGCTGGCGAACAAAGTCGACGCGATCGCCCTTGACTCAACCACAGCAAAGAACTATGCAGAGAACTCCAACGGTCAGATCGTATCCCTCTATGTTGAAAAAGAGATCGAATTCGACCTGTCGCTGTATAACGACTTCTCCGGAAACGTCATGGCTGCAAAGAAGGGCGAGACACAGTTCATGGAAGTCATAAATGCCATCCTGGAAGAACTGCTCGCAACTGAAAACTACTACGAGGATAAAGGCCTCTACGCCACATTCTACTATGCATCCTGCGACGAAGCCGGCATACTGCCCGACGACGAAGAATAATCAAAGGAACGGAGACGTAAATGGGACCCGGTATAATTGATGTATTTAAAGAGTATTACCCGATATTCCTTAAAGGCGCCGTTGGAACGCTGAAGTTTGCTGCGATCGCCGTAGGCTTAGGTTCAATACTTGGTACACTCATCGGATTCATCCATCTGTCCAAGAACAAGGTCGTCAGTGGTGCTGCAGGCCTCTACTCCACGATCATCAGGGGCACCCCGCTTCTTGTACAGATGTACATAGCCTATTACTTCATACCCATGGCCATACCCGCGCTGAGTTTTCTCAGCAAGGAACAGTGCGTTATGATGTCGCTGATACTCAACTCCAGCGCATATGTATCTGAGATCATACGCGGAGGCATAGCTTCCGTTGACATAGGACAGACGGAAGCTGCAAGAAGCCTGGGAATGAGTGCAGGTCACACCATGACAAGGATAGTGCTGCCTCAGGCACTGAAGGCGATACTTCCCTCTCTGGGAAACGAGTACGTCTCCATGATCAAGGAGACATCTCTGGCAGGATCGTTCGCCATGTATGAGCTGACGTTCACCAAGACACTTCTTGCAAACAAGTACCTCATCTGGCAGCCCCTGTTCATCATCGCAGCCATATACCTCGTGATGACTGTTGTACTGTCCGGTCTTATAAGAATATTCGAAAGGAGGCTCTCCGCCGGTGACAAACACTGATTCTGAAGTGCTTATCAAGGTCGTAGACCTGCACAAGTCATTCGGTGATCTGGACGTCCTCAAAGGCGTGAACACCGAGATACACAAAGGAGAGGTCGTATCCCTCATGGGACCCTCCGGCGGCGGAAAATCAACATTCCTGCGCTGCCTTAACCTTCTCGAGAAGCCTGAGAAAGGCTCCGTGTTCTTTGAAGGTGAAGATATAACCAAGATAAAGAAGCAGAAAGATCTGGACAAGATCCGTCAGAAGATCGGAATGGTCTTCCAGCAGTTCAACGTCTTCCCTCACCTGACAGCTCTCGAAAACATCACCATCACGATGACTCTGGAGAAAAAGATACCTCAGGCGGAAGCTGACAAGATCGCCATGGATCTTCTTGAGAAAGTCGGCATCCCTGACAAAGCCGGCGAATATCCCGGAAAGTTGTCCGGCGGACAGAAACAGCGTCTTGCGATAGTCAGGGCAATGGCCATGGAGCCCGACGTGATGCTGTTTGACGAGCCCACCAGCGCTCTGGACCCCGAGATGGTCAAGGAAGTTCTGATGGTAATCAAGCAGCTTGCCGACAGCGGCATGACCTGCGTGATAGTGACCCACGAGATGGGTTTCATTAAGGAAGTGTCCGACAGGATCCTGTTCATAGACGAAGGGATCATCCTGGAACAGGGCACTCCGGAAGAGATATTCAATAATCCGAAAAGCGACCGCGTAAAAGATTTCCTCGGAAAGGTCCTCTATTGATGAATACTACTTTTTCATATGATCACTACTATCTCCAGGACGAGATAGAATCCAACGTAAAAACGCTGGCCGAGAAGTTT
>JAFYZG010000162.1 GCA_017548825.1 Oscillospiraceae bacterium | reverse complement strand
GGTCGACTTCGTCGCTGCTGCCATGGTGTGCCGGCGCGACGTAGTCTCTTTCGTGGTGTCGACGCATTTCTTCAGGGACCCCGTGCTCCGCATCGGTCTTAAGTACGGCGGGTGCATCCCGAAGAAACAGTTCTTCCCGGATCTGGCTGCCGTAAGAAAGATGCTGCGGGCCATCAGAGCCGGCCAGAGCGTCGGTCTGTTCCCCGAGGGTCAGACCTGCTACAGCGGCCAGTGCAACGATGTTGACCCGGCTGTCGGAAAACTCGTCAAGGCAATGGGCGTGCCTGTTGTCAACGTTCAGATCAGAGGCAACTTCCTGACGGCTCCCAAATATGCCCGCGGCAGTGTATTCCCTTCCTACTCCATAGCCTCCGGCTCTCTCCTTCTCACCAAAGAGGAGGTCGAATCACTGTCGGATTCCGAGATCGCTGAGAGGATCATACAGGGTCTCGCGTACGACGAATACGAATGGCAGCGCTCGCAGATGCACCGCAGCCGCCGCAAGAGGCTCCTCACCGGGATCGAGAACATCCTGTGGCTCTGCCCGAAATGCGGCAAAGAGCATACCATGCAGACAGACGGCACCGATCTTTACTGCTCTGACTGCGGATACCGCGTCAGGACCGACGATTACGGCTTCCTCAGAAACCCCGACGGGACGCCTGCGGATTTCGATACTCCTCCCAAATGGTACAACTGGCAGAAGGAGCAGCTGGAAGAACGGTTGGAGGCCGGTGATCTTCTTCCCCTGACGCTCAAGGGCAGATTCCTTGAATCCGCTACTGACGATTTTTCCGAATACGGCTATGGATGTCACGGAGAAGGAACCGCCACGCTTGACAAGGACGGGCTTACTCTGGATGTGATCAGAGACGGCGAGCCTTTCACATATAAAGTAAATCCCGGGATCACATTCAACCTGACGCACAGCGCCGATCTCTGGGCCTTCGATATTCCCGGGAACTCCAAGGAAGACCGCGATTTCGCGTTTGATCCGGAAGACTCCAGAGATATGATGAAATTCATCCAGATATGGGTCATCCTCAGAGAAAAATACTTTTCCTGACAGTTTTCTGACCTTAAACCAAAAATGTAAAGGTCTTTATACATTCTGTTTTCGGGCTTGTTGAAAAACCTGTTGAAATTGTTGATAACGTGTCCGCCCGCTACGAACAGACTTGTATTTTTATCCGAACAAACCACTCTTTTTTTGAGTTTCTCTCCTCACAAGTTTGCACAATTTTTATAGAATTAAGCAGCATTAATCTACTTCTTGCCGAAGCTTCTTACCCGTTTCAGTGATACTTGTCTGTACCCGCGCACTGTTTAAAAATCTTTTGAAAGCCGGAGCCGTGAGATGACATTTATACAAAACGTAGACTACGAAAAGTTCGACGATTTCGTACGGCATCACAAGACCAAAAGTCACTTCATGCAGAGCCCGGCATGGGGAGAACACAACGCCTCGGAGCACGGCGACAAAGTCCACCGTACAGCTCTCATCGACGATTCGGGAGAGATCAGGGCTGCAGCACTTATGCTTGAGAGAAGACCTGCACGCTTCTTTCCTCCCTATCTCTACTGCCCGAGAGGGTACGTCTGTGACTTCAGCGACAAGGCTCTCGTCAGTGAGATGACCAATGCCGTCCGCTCTTACGCCGCCTCTCTTGGTGCGATGTTTGTTGCAATAGATCCCGACGTTGAAAGACGTGAATTATCCGCCGACGGCGAACCGATTCCCGGGGGTTTTGATAATTCAGATATCGTGGATCATCTTGTCTCCCTCGGATACCGGCATAAGGGATGGACCACCAATTTCGGCAGGTCTCCGCGATTCACTTTCAGAATAGACTTGACAAGAGATAAAAAAGACATCGAAAAGTCTTTTACCGGCAATATTATGAAGAACGTCAGAAAATCACACCACTATGCGGTGCGCTTCTGTGAAGGCTCTTCTGCCGAAATACCAATCCTGTACAGTCTTCTTTCCAAGACCGCAGACAGAGATAACTTCGTCGCCTATAAGGAGTCTTATTACCAGAGCTTCTACGACAGCCTTGCAAAGGACAGCATGTCTCATGTCTATCTGGGATATGTGGATCCGTCCGCTACTGTGGTCATGCTCAGGCAGGAGCTTGCCGAGCTCCTTGAGAAACGGACAAAACTCAGGAAGGAAGGCCCTCTCAGGGAATCCGCGGAATCCGAGGCAAGGCTCCTCAGGGAGATAGAGCTGTTTGAGGGATATGCTGAAAAGTATCCGACAGAAGTCCCCGTGAGCGCGCACCTTGTTGTCCGGTACGGAGACAAGGCGTGGGCAGTTCATGCCGGAAGTCTGGGTGAGATGAACGAGACCTTCTGCAACAACCGGGTCTACTATGAGAAGCTCATGGCTCAGAAGGACGCGGGCTGCGTGTTCCTGGACATGTTCGGCACCGAGATCGATAAGAGGTTTCGCACCGTCCACGAGTTCAAGAAGCAGTGGGGCGGACGTCTTGTCGAGTTCATCGGCGAGTTCGATCTCGTAACAAGACCTTTCTGGTTCTTCCTTTACGAGAAGGTGCGGCCGATGTACAGGAACCTGAGATTCGACATGATAGAATTCATGAAGAAAATAAGGAAATGATCTCCACATTTGTAGATCTGGCCTCCCCTCAAAGGGAGGCCTTTTGTGTACAAAAAACTGCCCCTTCCGGGGCAGTCGGTCTGTTTTTTGTGATCTTTATTTTGACTCTACCATCTTGTCTACCAGAGGAGACATAGGCTTGTCGGAATATACGTGTTCTATCGCTTCCGCAAACAGTCCTCCGGCCGGCAGCACCGTGATCTTGTCGATCCTCTTGCTCTCAGGAACGTTGATCGTATCAAGCACCACAAGCTGGTCTATCGGAGACTCCTGTATGCGCTCCACTGCAGGTCCGGACAAGACAGGGTGGGTCGCTGTCGCAGTAATGGTCCTGGCTCCGGCTTCCTTGATGGCGAATGCTGCGTTGTACAGCGTTCCGGCGGTATCCACCATGTCGTCAAATATGATTATGTCCTTGTCACGGACATCGCCGATGATGTTCATGACCTCGCTGACGTTGGCCTTGGGTCTGCGCTTGTCCACTATCGCAATCGGAGCATTGAAGTATTCAGCAAATTTCCTTGCTCTGTTGATGGATCCCACATCAGGCGACATTACGACCAGGTCTGGATTGTCCGTCCCGAACTTCTTGATCAGGTACGGAGCAAGTATCGCGCTGCCTACCAGATGGTCGACCGGAATGTTGAAGAAGCCCTGTATCTGCGGCGCGTGCAGGTCCATAGTCAGGATCCTGTCCGCTCCTGCCACCATGAGCATGTCCGCTACAAGTTTGGAGGTTATCGGGTCGCGTCCCTTCGCCTTTCTGTCCTGCCTTGCATATCCGTAATACGGGACGACAGCAGTGATCCTTCCAGCGGAGGCTCTCTTGAATGCATCTATCATAACAAGGAGCTCCATAAGGTTGTCATTGGTAGGTTCCGAAGTGGACTGTATAACGAAGACATCGCTTCCTCTGACTGTTTCATAGACCGAGACTGAGGTCTCTCCGTCGGTGAATTTACCGACATCGCACTTCCCGAGAGGGATCCCGAGAGCATCAGAGATCTCCTGCGCAAGCACCGGATTCGAGTTTCCGGTAAAGAGCTTGATTTCACTGCCGTGAACGTTCATACGCTATTCCTTCTCCTGTATTTTTTCCTGCCGATGTTGGTCTGAACAGATTAGTTTTCTTACACTAATATTATCTCAACTGGGGGTCCTGTTTTCAACCGGAAACGCCGTTTTTTTGACATCATTTGAGCCGTCCGGACCGGGTAAAAACTCAATATGACGCCGTATCCGGCGATTATCGCCTGATCCCTTCGTTATCCTCATGTATTCGCGCAAAAAGGCTCTTTACATCATTTATTTTTATTGTCTTGACACGTTTATTCTGTTATAATTACGTTTGCCTAAAAAGCAGATAATAATTTTGAAATACATTTTTCTGGAGGTTTCTATGGCTAACAAGTATGTATACCTCTTCTCCGAGGGAAACGGCTCCATGAGAGAGCTTCTCGGCGGAAAAGGTGCAAACCTGGCCGAGATGACAAACATCGGCTTACCTGTTCCTCAGGGCTTCATCATTTCGACTGAAGCCTGCACACGTTACTATGAGGACAACGAGAGCATCGCCCCCGAGATCGAGGCAGAGATCTTTGAGTATCTGCACAAGATCGAAGAGATCAACGACAAGAAGCTCGGCGATCCCGCCAAGCCCCTTCTCGTATCAGTCCGTTCCGGTGCCCGCGCTTCCATGCCCGGCATGATGGACACGATCCTCAACCTCGGTATCAACGACGAAGTCGCCGCTGGTCTCATCGCCGGCAACTCCGATCCCAAATTCGAGCGTTTCGTCTATGACTCCTATCGCCGCTTCGTTCAGATGTATTCCGACGTCGTCATGGGCCTCAGCAAGAAACGCTTCGAGACCATCATCGACGAGATCAAGGAGAAGAAGGGCGTCAAGCAGGATATCGAGCTCGATACAGAAGATCTGAAGGAAATGCTCCAGCTCTTCCGCGAGTTCTACAACAAGGAACTCGGTGAAGAATTCCCGCAGGACCCCAACGTCCAGCTCATGGGCGCCGTCAAG
>JAFYZG010000161.1 GCA_017548825.1 Oscillospiraceae bacterium | reverse complement strand
CGGTTCTCCGTCCGCTTCTGCAGATACTCTGCCGAGGATATCAGCAAACATCTCCAGACCGGGGATATTGATGTTGTATTTGCCGCCGGCAAGCTCCCTTGCCGTATCTTTCAGTGACGCAGCAACGGCTGACAACGCGCTTTTCACATCGTCTGCAGATGTCCCGAGCAGTTCACCCGCTTCTTCCGCTGAGAGCCCGCAGGCTCCGAGCATGGCGGAAGCTCTTTCGCCGGGGTCCAGAGCGGATACGAGTTTCTCCATATACTTCTTCCCTGCGTCGATATCACCGGGGAATTTTATCAGATTCAGAGAAGGCTCTCCCTGCACTCTGGCGGGGATCTTTGGCTCTTTGCCGGCATATACTGCCGCCGCAGCCGATGTCAGGAACGTCTCTACCTGGTCTCCTGCCATAAGAGAACCGCTGCTTACCGCATCGTAGAAGGCTTTCCAGACCTTCCTCTCCTGCTGCTCGCCGATATTATCACCGCTGAGCATGGACCAGACCCATCTGACGAGCCCTCTTCCGTTTGTATATATGCTCTCAAGGGCCTTGATGTTCCCTTTTTCAGCTTTTTCAGACAGTACAGACATCTTTTTTCATCACCTCAAAGATACAGTGTCTTTTTTCGCATATATTGTCGCATCGCCGGGTGTTTTTTTCAACAATTCCGTGTGAACAACCTGTGATATCCGTTGTGCTATACTTGACTTTGGACACGGAGGAACTCAGATGAAGAAAACTACTGTCGGGATATTCGCACATGTCGACGCAGGGAAGACGACTCTCTGCGAGGCATTGCTTTTCCGTGCGGGAGTGATCAGGCGCCTCGGAAGAGTCGATCACCGCGACAGTTGGTTCGACACCCATGCCCTTGAGCGCTCAAGAGGCGTCACGATCTTCTCAAAGCAGGCTTCGTTCACGCTGGGCGACACCGGCTTCACTCTTCTGGATACGCCTGGGCATGTCGACTTCGCCGCGGAAGCGGAAAGGACGATGCCCGTCACCGACATGGCGGTACTTGTCATCAGCGGTCCTGCCGGGATCCAGTCCCACACCTCCACCCTTTGGAAACTGCTGAGAAGATATCACATCCCCACGCTGATCTTCATCACAAAGATGGATATGTATACATCCGGCAGCGCTGAGATACTCAGATCCATCAGGATGCTGCTCTCCCCCAATGCAGTGGATTTCACGGGCGGTATCTCAGACGGCATCCTTTCCGGCTCTCTTCAGGAAGAAGTCGCAGCTCTGGATGAGGCTCTGATGAACTCATATCTGGACGGAGACCGGATAAACTCGGATGATGCCGCCTTGCTGTTCGCCCAGGGCAGACTGTTCCCTTGCATATTCGGCTCCGGTCTGCATCTCGACGGTGTCGATGATCTCATATCTGCCCTCCTGGCACTGGCTCCGTCCCGTAATTACGGCGAAGTCACTTCCGCCAGAGTATACAAGATCACCCGGGACAGGAACGATGTGCGTCTGTCCCATATCAAAGTCACCGGAGGCAGCCTGCATGTCAGGGACACCGTAAGTTATCAGTCATCTGACGGGACGCAGTACAGTGAAAAGATAACAGGCATCCGCATATACAGCGGAGAAAAATACACTTCAGTAGATTCCGCATCCGCGGGAGATGTCGCGGCGGTCACGGGACTTGATCACACTTTTGCCGGAGGAGGCATCGGCGCAGAGAACGAAGTCTTTATGCCGGTCCTTGAACCGGTCATGGTCTACAGAATAGCGCTGCCTGCCGGTTCCGATCCGAGAACGGTCCTTCCTAAACTCTCTGTGCTGGAGGAGGAAGATCCCCTGCTGAGGATCGTATGGGACGAACGTCTGGGCGAGATACATGCCAATATCATGGGAGACCTGCAGGGTGAAGTGCTCAAAAGCCTTATCGAATCCAGATTCGGACTGATTGTTGAGATAGATGAAGGCCGTGTACTGTATAAGGAAACTATTGCTTCCACTGTGGAAGGAGTCGGTCACTTTGAACCTCTGAGACACTATGCCGAAGTTCACCTGATCATCGAACCCGGTGAACCGGGAAGCGGAATAGAATACGGAAGCATCTGCCACACAGACGACCTCGCGATAAACTGGCAGCGCCTGATCCTCAGTTCGCTGGAGGAGAAGCAGCACATCGGAGTCCTCGGAGGATTTCCGCTGACCGATGTCAGGATTCTTCTCGCGTCAGGAAGAGCACATCTCAAACACACGGAAGGCGGTGATTTCAGGGAAGCCTCCTGGCGCGCAGTGCGCCAGGGCCTCATGAATGCCGAGAATGTCCTGCTGGAGCCGTTTTACAGCTACCGTCTGATCGTTCCTTCGGAACTGGTCGGAAGAGCCATCAATGATATCAGAGCCATGAGCGGCGATTTCAGCGCCGAACAGATGCCTGACGGAAACACCATACTGACAGGCAGCGTTCCCGTCAGCGAGATACAGGGCTACGCGTCCTCTGTAGCATCCTATACCGCCGGAAGAGGCAGCCTTTCCTGCGTCTCCTCGGGTTACAGACCCTGTCACGATGCTGAACGCGTCCTCGCTGAGACCGCCTATGACCCGGAGCGGGATGTCCGGAACACCCCGGATTCCGTTTTCTGCCGTCACGGCGCAGGCTTTATCGTCAAATGGAACGAAGTCCCGGAGTATATGCATCTGGCTGCGGCTGTCAGACAGAAGAACGGTCTTCCGGTCTCTCCCCGCTCCGGCAGCATGAATCTGGACGAGAAGGCTCTGGAAAAGCTCATGGAGAGAGAATTCGGGCCGATCAGGCGAAGGCAGTACGGCGAGGCAAGCATAGTCAGAGAGGCATCAGGAGCGGATGACAGTTATTCCAGAAAGAGCAGGCTCATACTCGACGGTTATAATGTCATATTCGCCTGGGACGACCTCAATGAACTGTCAAAAAGGAGCCTCGATCTTGCAAGGACTAGGCTCATGGATATCATGTCTGATTACAGCGGTTTTACCGGCACCGGCACCGTGATCGTGTTCGATGCATACCGCAGCACTGACAATGCGGGAAAAAGATACAATCACCACGGTGTAGACGTCGTGTTTACCGATTCCGGTCAATCCGCCGATGCGTATATCGAAAAACTGTCGAACGAGATAGGAAAGGATGAGAGCGTCAAGGTCGTTTCTTCTGACAATCTCGTGAGGACAGGTGTATCCCGGTCCGGTGTCATGCACATGTCATCACGTTCTCTCAGGGAGGAAGTCGACCGCGTAGGCGACAGGATCTCATCCCTGATAAAACAGCACGACGGCAGCAGTCCGTCCCGGCTCGGTGATTTCCTTGATGATGAGGTCATAGAAAAATGGCGGCAGATCCTGAACTTATAAAGAGAGCGGAAGATCTGAGGGACCGCTGTGAACTCAGGTCTCTGCTGACTCATTCGCTTTTCCTTACTCCCGCGGAACAGTACGCCCTGAAGAAAGCCATCTCAAACCGTGCGGATACACGGCTGGTATTCTCAGGCGGAGTCGTCGGCGCTGACAGGTGTGTCGCTTTCTTCCTTCCGGACTGGTATCCGGATGAGGATCCCTCAGGGGAATGCATAAAGGCTGTAAAGATCACTG
>JAFYZG010000160.1 GCA_017548825.1 Oscillospiraceae bacterium | reverse complement strand
TGATCGGCGACATACTGATCCTGCCGGAGTGGATGGATGTCCCCGAAGATTATACGCAGGCTGTGAAAGATGACCTTCTGCATGTCATAAAACTCAATCCCGGCACGGCCTTCGGGACAGGAAGCCACGAGACCACAAAACTCGCCATAGAGGGCCTTCTCAGGTATATGAAACAGGGAGACCGCCTTCTGGATATCGGCACCGGAAGCGGTATAATCGGTCTCTGCGCACTGGCTAAAGGAGCTTCCTCAGTCACCGCCACCGAGATAGACAGCGGCTGCATTCCCTCCGTGACGCACAACCTGGAGATAAACGGCGTGGATCAGGACAGGTTCAGCCTGACGATCGCCAACCTGCTGGATCCTGCCGGAGATTTCTCTCCCGGCACGTTCCCGGTCATCACCGCGAATATCCTGGCCCCTGTGATAGAAGCTCTCGCAGCTCCGGGAGCAGCCGACAGGTTCACTCAGCGCGGAGGGATCTTCGTGACATCGGGACTTGCGGCGACAAGAGAACAGGAAGTGCTCGGCGCATTCTCTGCCAATCCCTCCTGGAGAGTCATCGATATACTGAGGATGAACGACTGGATCAGCGTAATAGCTCAAAAAGTTATCTGAGTTTCTTTTAAACAAAAAAGATCGGTGATAGACTACACATAGAATACTAAAAGAGGTCTTCCCGGCCTCTTTGATCAGATAAGGAGATAAAGATGTTCTGTACAAACTGCGGAAACAAGCTCCCCGAAGGTTCAAAATTCTGCCCCAACTGCGGCGCCAGGATCCTGACTGAGATCACCGCCGCTGCGGCTGAAACTGCAGAGGTATTGGAGTCTGCCGAAGAAGCTGTCGCGGAAAGAGTCGAAGAGATCATGGAGACAGCCGAAGAGCTGGCGGGAAACGCCGGTGAGACGGCAGCTGATGCCGTTGATGACGCAGCACAGGCAGCTGAAGAAGCTGCCGGCACAGCCGAAGCGGTATTCGATGAAGCAGCCGGAGCTGCTGAAGAGACAGCAGAAAAGGCAGCCGACGCTTTTGAAGAGGTCCTGGAAGATACTGCCGGAACAGTTGAAGAAACAGCTGAAGCGGTGACAGAGACTGTAGAAAACTCATTCGGCGAAGCAGCCGAAGCCGCAGAAGAGGCAGTTGACTTTGTTGAAGAAACTGCGGAAGAAGCTGCTGAGGCAGTCGAAGAAACAGCCGAAGCGGTAACAGCAGCCGCTGAAGATACAGCCGAAGAAGCTGCTGAAGCCGTTGACTCAGTCGCCGATTCTATTGAAGAGACTGCGGAAGAAGCCGCTGAAACAGCCGTCGAAGCGCTTGATGAAGTGACCTCTGACATTTATGAAGTAGCTGAAGATACAGCCGCTGATGCCGGCGATGCTCTCGCGGAAGCTGCCGGAGCCGTAGCGCTCGCTGCGGATCAGGCCGTGGAAGAAGCAGAAGAAGTGATAAGATCAGCGGATGAGACAGCTGAACAGACAGCGGAAGCCGCCGCGGGATTCACATCCGACGTTGAAGCCGTGCTCACGACTGAAGTTCCCGAATCTGTGCCCGATGCATCTGCTGATACAGTTCCTGAGACTGCCGCTGCGGAAGTCTCCCCCTTTGCTTCTCAGCCCGTGCCGGCTGCGGAAAACAAAGCTCCGAAGAAGAGGACCGGCCTTAAGGTGTTCCTGGCTCTCCTTCTCATCGCTGCGCTCGCAGTGGGAGGATATTTCGTATATCAGAATCTCCCCGCACAGAAGGTCAAGAGATACAAGGAAGCCGCGTCGGAAGCCATTGCCGCCGGAGACCTGCTGGAAGCCTCAGTCCAGTATAAGAACGCGCTGGATATAGAACCTGCCGACGAGGAGTCCATCACTGCCCTTCTCATGATGCATGACATGGTAAGACAGGATGCGGTGGACGCCGCTCAGATGTGTCTGTACGCAGAAGCAGTCGAACAGATGAAGCTCGCAAACAGTATTCTCATCGAACCTGAAGAAAAGAATCTGCAGGATCTCGCGGACATCTATTTTGAATGGGTAGGCGTGCTCGCGTACAGCGGAGATGAAGAAAAGGCAAACACCGTTCTGGCATCTGCAAAAGCTGACGGGATCTCCGCGGACAACATCTCACTGATAGAAGAGAACCTGAAGAGATTCGCAAGCCTGCACAGGACGGAAGCGCATCTTGAAGATGTGTCCGGGACGCTGGTCGATCTCAACGAGCAGAAGAACTATGCGGAGATCTTCGGCATCATGGAGGGAGAAGCAGCGGATATCGCCGCGTATCACGAGACCTACGGCGGAAGCTATCCCATCGTCAGCATCTATGAGAACGGGACCAAAGCAGTGATCTGGAACTTCAATATGGACAGGGACGCGATACAGGTCTATATCGGAGATATCAACTCGGAAGCCGTACAAAATGGTGTGGGCGATACCTATTACAAAAAGGGCATATTCAAGGACAGCGTGGAATACGAGTTCTTCAGCAGCGAATGGAAAGGCGGTCAGCCCAACGGTCAGTTCACTGAGATCAGCTTCAACGGTGAGCCCGATGTTCCCAGCGACGAGAACAGCACGATGGTCACCGGAACCGTGAAGGACGGCCACTATGACGGAGATATACAGAACCGCAGGAACGGCAAAGTCTTCAATATGAAATTCGACAACGGAAAAGTCATCGTCCTCGATACCGTCGATCCCAACGGAGAAGAGAGCAATGTGGTCGGATATACCGATGATCAGAACACATGGATCTACTGGAACGACGAGGCCCGTCTCTCAGGCACCTACGGACTAAGATACATCAAATAACACGGCAATATCCCAATAATAAGAAACTGCGGACCGTTGAAAGTCCGCAGTTTTTCTATGTACCGGTATCTCAGTTTTCCGTGAAATAATCCTTGAGCTTATCGAAGGTCTCAGAGCTGAGGTCGTGCTCTATCTTGCAGGCGTCCTCCTCAGCGGTATCGGCGGATACGCCGATGGAAGTGAACCATTTGGTGAGCAGCATATGCCTCTCATACACTTTCCTGGCTATCTCCTCCCCGGCTTCCGTGAGAGTTATCCTCTTGGTGTCGTCCATCTCGATCATCCCGCCTTCACGGAGGATCTTGACGGCGTTGCTGACGCTGGGCTTGGTCACGCCAAGGTGCTGCGCCACATCCAGAGACCTGACGTTTCCCTTCTCGTTCCTGATGACGAGAATGGCCTCCAGATAATCTTCTCCCGATTTGTGGATCCTCATGATATGCTCCGTTCTTTGATGGATGGAACGCTTCTGGATTCATTATAAAGGCAATCGCCCTGCTGAAACAAGGGTGAAAGGATATCACACGGGATCAGGAGATCCCCACGTATGTGTAGTCCTCCGCTTCTATGGCGTTCTTTATCTCTTCTTCCGGCACGTCCTTCGTGAGTGTGATGACGGCAGTCCCCTTCTCGTGGCTCACTTCCGCGGAAGCGATGCCGTCAATAGCTTCCAGGGCTTCCTCAACGGTCATCTCGCAGTGCACGCACATCATGCCTTCTATGGTGACTGTCTTCTTTTCGGTCTTATCCCAGTCTACAGTTCCCGCTGAGACGCCCGCTTCTGCTTTCTTTCTGAGGGGCCTGTCATGGCTGGCGTCACGCAGTTTGAAGAGATTGAGTCTGAGGGCGTTGGACACCACGCAGAAGCTTGAGAGGCTCATCGCTGCGGCGCCGAACATGGGATTGAGCTTGATGCCCCAGATGGGATAGAGCAGTCCGGCAGCCAGTGGGATGCCGATGACGTTGTAGAAGAATGCCCAGAACAGGTTCTCCTTGATGTTCCTGACGGTGGCTCTGCTGAGCCTCAGCGCCGCGGGGATATCCATGAGGCTGTTCTTCATGAGGACCACGTCGGCGGCATCGATGGCCACGTCCGTTCCGGCGCCTATCGCGATGCCCACATCGGCTCTGGTAAGAGCGGGAGCGTCGTTGATGCCGTCGCCCACCATCGCGGTCTTTCCCTGCAGCGAGAGATCGCGTATGACGCTCTCCTTGCCGTTGGGCAGGACTCCCGCTATCACCTCGTCTATGCCGACTTCGTCGGCGATCGCTCTCGCCGTCCTCTCGTTGTCGCCGGTCAGCATGACCGTCTTTATTCCGAGACCGTGCAGCTCTTTGACAGCCTGTACGCTGTCTTCTTTTATGGTGTCTGCCACCGCTATCATTCCGGCGTAGTTGCCGTTGGCGAGAAACATAAGAGGCGTCTTTCCCTTTCCGGACAGGATCTCGGCCTGGTCGAGATAACGCTGAGGTATCTCAGTCCTGCCTGAGATGAATCTGACGCTTCCTCCTATGAGTTCCACGCCGTCCAGCGTCGCCATGACTCCGTTGCCCGGCAGTATGCCGAATCCGGCCACGTCCTCAGCTTCTATGCCCTTTTCCACAGCGTAGTCGACTATCGCCTTGGCAAGAGGATGCTCGCTCTTCTTCTCCAGAGAGTATGCCAGCTTGAGCAGACTGTTCTCATCAGCTCCTTCCGCGGGAACTATATCCGTTACCCTGGGCTGACCGCTGGTTATTGTTCCGGTCTTGTCCAGAGCGACTATCTCTACCTTTCCGGTCTCTTCCAGGACTTCCGAAGTCTTGAAGAGTATGCCGTTCTTCGCTCCGATGCCGTTGCCGACCATTATGGCTACCGGCGTGGCGAGTCCCAGAGCGCAGGGGCAGCTTATGACCAGCACCGATATGCCGCGGGCCAGAGCGAAGGCCACGTCTTTTCCGGCGATGAGCCAAGCGATGAAGGTCACCACGGCGATGCAGATGACCGCGGGCACGAATATGCCCGAGACCTTATCCGCAAGTTTTGCGATGGGCGCCTTTGTTGCGGCGGCATCGCTCACCATCTGTATGATCTGGGCCAGCGTGGTGTCCTCGCCTACTCTCGTGGCCCTGCACACCAGGTAGCCTGACTGATTGATCGTGGCGGCGGAGACTTCATCTCCCGCCTGCTTGTCCACGGGGATGCTCTCGCCTGTCAGCGCGGACTCGTCCACGGCGCTGATGCCTTCCACGATCACGCCGTCCACCGGGATGCTGTCTCCGGGCTTTACCGCGAAGAAATCGCCGGCGAACACCTCATCGACGGACACCTCGGTCTCAACGCCGTCCACTATCTTGAGGGCGGTCTTGGGAGCCAGCTTCATCAGGCTCTTGAGGGCGTCGGTGGTCCTGCCCTTGGATCTGGCCTCCAGCATCTTGCCAACCGTGATGAGAGTCAGGATCATGGCTGCGGACTCGAAGTAGAACTCGTTCATGTACTCTTCCACGGCAGCCATATCGCCTCTCATATGGGCGGCTGTCATGGAGAGAAGAGCTATTACGCTCCACACGAAGGAAGCCATGGAGCCCAGCGATACGAGGGTATCCATGTTGGGAGCCCCGTGGAACAGCGATGTGAATCCGCTGATGAAGAACTTCTGGTTTATGACCATGACTATACCGGCCAGCAGCATCTGTACGATGCCCAGACCTATATGGTTGCCCTCCAGGAAGGACGGCACCGGGAATCCGAACATCATGTGTCCCATGGAGAAATACATGAGTAACAGGAGGAATCCCAGCGATATGAAGAGCCTCTTTTTGAGGACGGGCGTCTCCCTGTCCTTAAGGGCGTCCTCGTTCGCGGCTATGACGTCGGAATATGAACCGCTCTTCTTTGCGGGTCCTCCCTTGAGGGATGCTCCGTATCCCGCTTTTTCCACAGCGGAGATGATATCGGAGGCGGAAGCGGTCCCTTCCACGCCCATGGAATTGGTGAGCAGGCTCACGGAGCAGGATGTTACTCCGGGAACTCCGCAGACGGCTTTCTCGACTCTGGCGCTGCATGCGGCGCAGCTCATTCCGGTGACGTTGTACTGTTCCATCATGCCCTCCTCATTTAGATATCTTTCTTATGGTGCTGATGAGCTCCTCTATGGAGTCCTCATCGCCGTTTCTCAGATCGTCCACCACACAGGTCTTTATGTGGTTTGACAGAAGAACGGAATTGAAACCGTCCAGAGCCGATTTGACGGCAGCCACCTGGACCATGATGTCCGGGCAGTAGGCGTCCTCCTCCAGCATCTTTCTGATGCCTCTCACCTGTCCCTCTATCCTGCTGAGCCTGTTGGTCAGATCCTTATATTCTTTTTCGCTGCGCTCCTTCGTTCTCACGGTGCAGCTGCATGTCTTGTCCATTACCGAATACCTCTCTTTTTGCTGTATTCAGTATATACCCCGTGGGGGTATATGTCAAACTGATCATCCGTAGCGGTCAGTGACATCCGAAAGACCTTCCGGACCGAGCTCAAGGACCGTATCCGCGACTTCGCTTATGTACTTCCTGTCGTGAGAGACAGAGATGATGGCGCCGTTGTAGGACGACAGCATCTGCCGGATCACGGGACCGGACAGCGGAGAGAGATTTCGTGTGGGCTCGTCCAGTATCAGCAGATCCGGAGAGTTGAGCTCCATGCGCAGCAGGAACAGCTTGGCCTGCTGTCCCGAAGAGAGATCCGATACTTTGTGTTCCATCTCGTCGGCAGTGAATCTCAGCGCGGCCAGATGGTTCCTGGCCTTCTTTCTCTCTACCGGATCCCACGAGTCGCACACGGCGTCCACGGGCGTGGAGGACATATCGAGAAGATCCGCGTAGTCCTGGGGCATGTATTCCGCGGAGATGTCTTTCCTGTCTCTAATCTCCGAGACGATCCTTCTAATGAGGGTGGTCTTTCCGCAGCCGTTGGGACCTATGATGCAGATCCTGCGGGGGCCTCTCACGAAAAGCTTTATGTCTCTGCTGAGGACATCTGAGCCGTCTTCCTTATAAAGTTCGGGTATCTCAAGATCCAGGACGGTCTTCCCTTCCGGGACGCCTCTGCCGCCTGAAAGGATGAAGTTGATCGGTAGCTCGGACCTGGGCATCTGGGTCATGTCCTCGTCCTGCTTCTCGAACCGGTGCTCCATGGACTTCACGGACCGCATCTTTTTCTTGAGGAGCCTTCCGCCGTGGGGGTCATCTCTTCCGATGTTCTGCAGAGCCGCGTCGACCTTCTGGTAGATCTGGCTGAGCTTCTCGTCCCTTATCCGCTTCTCCCGCTGTTCGAACTGGGCCTGCTGCGTTTGTCTCTCAAAGGCTCTGTTTCTCCGGGAGACGTAGTCTGCGTAGCTGAGACGGGCTACGGTGCATCTGGGCTCTGTCTTGCGGTTGAGACGCTCGATGTGGATCACCATGTTCGCGGTATTGGAGATAAGCGTCTCATCGTGGGATATGAAGAGGACTATGCCTCTGAAATCGTTTATCAGCTTCTCCAGCAGTTCCAGTGTCTCTATGTCTATGTCGTTGGAAGGCTCATCCAGCAGCAGGACCGTCGGGTCTTCCGAGAGTATCTTTATGAGCTGCACCCTGATCTTCTCGCCGCCGGAGAGCGTGGACATCTTTCTTCCGGAGAAGGGTTCCGTGCCTTCCCGGGAGAGGGTCCACAGATAACCCGATACAGAAGGATCGTAGAAGGCCTGCTGTATATTCCCGCCCAGGTACTCGTCCACGGCGGCGTCCCTGAGATCCTCCGGAAGGGTCTGGGGCAGATACGCCGCCTTCTCCCCGGTCATGAGGACTTCCCCGGAGCATTCGGCGTAATCCTCCACCAGAGCGGGATCGTATATGTATTTGAGCAGAGTGGATTTGCCCTCTCCCTCTTCCCCGATGATAACGGCTTTGTCGCCGCTGTTGAAGGTACAGGAAAGGTCCCTCACCATCACGGTGAGATCTCTGCTGTGTATGAGTTCTATGTCTTTTATCTGAAGCATAATTACCTCGTATGAATAATGGCCCGGCGCACAGCGTCAGGCCAAAACAACATAAAACACCCGGAACATACGTTCCCAAGGAGTTTTTCCGTTCACTGACCGTTCTGACGCGGTGCAACCCAAATTAAGGGCATAAGCCCTGTCTCGTGCATCATCAGAGAACAGTCAGATCCTCATTCCGGTAAACTCCTTCTTTTTTTCTGATTATATCATCCCGGTCACATATGGCAAGTGTCAGGTCCTTATGCGGAAAGACTGCGGCGCGTATCTGTAGACCAGCACCAGCGACACCGGTATGTAGATCAGACAGAAAGCGATGATGATCAGCGTGAACAGCAGCGACGATGTGACGTGGCTTATCTGTCCCGCGTAGTAGCACACGCCGTAGGTCACTCCCGCTATGATCCTGTAGGCGGGATCCTTCATCTCAAGGGCGGCGTTGTAGGGCTGCAGCAGATAGTAGAGCACCAAATAGTGAACAGAGAAGAATACTGACATGCACAGCACCGCGAAGGGCAGCAGAACGTATTCATAGGGTCTGTCTGTTCCTCCGGAGAACAGCAGCGCCAGAGGGATGGTGACGGCGATGACCGACGCGGGAAGCAGGTTGACCAGGATGCAGGTCTTGAGCCTCTCGGCGAACAGCGACAGTATCACGTCGGGCCTTCTGTAGAAGCGGTAGGTCAGCAGGCTGTGGTCGCAGTTGTAGAACATTATCTGGGTCAGGTTCTGCCCCGTGTTTATCAGATACATCACGTACAGCAGCGGCACGGCTATGGAGCTGACGCGTTCGTTTACGAATTCCTTAACGTTTGCGAGTGAAGCGCAGGCTATCAGCACGCCCGCCATGAGACAGGCAACTACCACAGAGATGATCTTGGAGCGCTGCCACAGCATCTTCCTGTGGCGGCTGACGAACACCGCGTTGAGAAACCTGCATCCCTCAAGTCCCGGGAACTGCTCGTTCTCCAGCACTATCTCGCTCTGATAGGAGGACTGCAGCTTCTGCTGCGCGGTGTCCGGGAACAGCGTTCTGTACTGATCGGCCCTGAGGATGTCCCTGTATTCTGAAGCTTTATAAAGGAAATACAGCGAGACTG
>JAFYZG010000159.1 GCA_017548825.1 Oscillospiraceae bacterium | reverse complement strand
GGAACAGCCTTCTGTCTTTTTCTATATCCGTCACGGGGACGGAATCCATGTGAAGAGCGGAAGCGCAGGTCAGAACGCCCGCATTCTTAAGCTCCCCGACGGAAGCGGCGAAATCAGACGTCACGGCGATGCGGCATGCGAACTGGGTGCCGGCTGCCGCTCTGATCGTCCTCGGCGACCATACATCAGCGCAGTCCGATGACAGCAGGATCGCATAGAAGCCCAGCGCTGCCGCCGTTCTGATGCATCCTCCGACGTTCTCCGGATTCTGCAGTCCGCACAGTCCGAGTATCCTGGAATGAGACGCGATATCATGCATATCCGTCTCAGCAGGTATCTCGACCGCTGCGAAAACTCCCTGAGGAGAATTCAGTTCGGACAGTCTTTTGGCGGCGGAGCTTCTGATCATGAAGATCTCATCAGAAGCGGCTGACAGTTCATCTGTCTCGATCGGGTATCTTTCCGCGGCATCCTCGGAGATCCACAGCTGCCGCAGCGTCTGGCCGCGCATGACAGCGTCCCTGCATATCTTGACCCCGTCAAGCACGCAGAGACCGGCTCTGTCTCTTTCCTTCTTTTCCCTGCAGAGAGCCATGAAAGCCCTGAGCTTTCCGTTGTCCCTGGAAGTGATCTCCTGCATCCTGCAGACCTCAAAAATGAGCCTAAAAAGGCATTATATTGTATTATATATTAAAAACCCCTCCGGACAATGTCAAGGAACGTCAGGAACGCTCTGCGGACAAAGCAAAACCCGTCCGCTGACGCGGACGGGATGATGACTTATCAGTTTGCAGCTACAGCTTTCTTTACGAGATCTGCGAACGCTGCGGGGTCATTGATGTAGAGTTCGGAGATCATCTTGCGGTTGAGCTCGACGCCGAGCTTCTTGAGTCCGTTCATGAATGTGCTGTAATTCGTTCCGTTGGCGCGGCATCCCGCGTTGATGCGGGTGATCCACAGCTGGCGGAACTCGCGCTTCTTCTGCTTGCGGCCTTCATAAGCATAGTTGCCGGATTTGTACACGGCCTGCTTGGCCATCTTGAAGTGCTTGCTCTTTGCACCAAAGTATCCCTTGGCGAGCTTAAGGACTTTCTTCCTTCTCTTGCGCGTCATCATTGCGCCTTTTACTCTTGCCATTACTCTCTATCCTCCTTATTTCGCTACGCCGTAGGGCAGAAGTTTCTTGAGATTTCCCGCATTGGATTCGGCCGCGTAGACCGGTCCGCGGAGATGTCTCATTCTCTTTGTGGGCTTCTTATTGAGGATGTGGCTGCGATAAGCGCGCGCACGTTTGACCTTGCCGGACTTCGTGATCTTCAGGACGCGCTTCTTCGTAGCGGAGTGTGTCTTAAGCTTGGGCATTTTGATATTTCCTCCTGATCGGTATTACTTATAACGTCGGACCGCCCGGGTCCGGATAAGTTCAGTTTTCGGCCTTCTTCCCTGTCCTGGGGCTCATGGACATCTGCATCGACCTTCCTTCAAGCTTTGCGGGCTTGTCGACTGTCGCTGCGTCTCCGAGAGCTTCCTGGAACCTGTTCATGACATCGATACCTCTGTCTGTGTGAGCCATCTCACGTCCGCGGAAGCGGATGCTGACCTTGAGTTTGTTGCCTGCAGACAGGAACTTCTTTGCCTGAGAGACTTTCGTCTCAAAGTCGTGGGTGTCGATGTTGAGAGAGAGCCTGATCTCCTTGAGTTCAACGGTCTTCTGCTTCTTGTTGGCTTCCTTCTCTCTCTTCTGCTGATCGAACTTGTACTTGCCGTAGTCCATTACCCTGCATACCGGCGGGGTCGCCTGCGGCGCGATAAGAACGAGATCCATGCCCGACTCCTCGGCTATCGCAAGAGCCTTGGATGTCTCCATAATCCCGAGCTGACTTCCGTCAGCCCCGACGAGCCTTACTTCGGCTGCCTTGATGTCCTCATTGATTAAGTGATTCTGAGCGGCTATCGCTATGTACCTCCGTAACTGGGAAAAAGGGTTAAAAACAAAAAACGCGCGGAAATTCCGCGCAACACTAAACAGCCTTCGGCTGACGATGTTGACCTTCGCACCTTCGATGCGGGGTGAGCGCGGACGCACTGCTTTGTTTTCCTTGGACTATGTTATCAGCGGAAAATGCCTTTGTCAAGCGGAATCCCGGAAATATTCCGACTGCCGGCCGCCGGTCCCTGCGCACATCCCGCGTTCTTCCGTACTTCTGTGTTATAATCTGTTCACAATTATTATATATACTGCTTGATATCGGTATGTTTCCATCCCTCACATCCCACGGAGGAAAAGATGAAGAGAAGGATAATACAGAAACGCATCATAACCGTCCTGGGCGTCGTTCTTGCTCTGGCCGCCATTGCCGGCGCTTTCTTCTGCGGTGTCAGGTTCAACGAAAAGCGCCATGAGAAGGAGAAGCCGGCCCTGGACACCGTCGCTCTCGCGGAAGAACTCGTAGAGATATCCGAGCTTGCGACTATGGAGTACACGTACACCAACACGGTCAAATACGACAGCTACCTTGATTTCTACGGATACCGGATCCCCTTCACCACGAACTCGTTCGTCATATCCTACGACGGTTCGGTCAAGGCCGGTGTCGACCTGTCAAAAGCGAAGATCAGTCTCGAAGGAGAACTTATCACCATCTCTCTTCCGGACGCCAGGATAGTATCACACGAGATCGATTTTGATTCCATCCAG
>JAFYZG010000158.1 GCA_017548825.1 Oscillospiraceae bacterium | reverse complement strand
ATCTCTGATGCCGTTTCGCCGGAATCCTGCTCCATGGCAGATCCGGACAGAAGACCTGTATCCTCCGGTGTTTCCGCAGATTCGGGGAGTTCCAGTCTGAGTTCTGCCGGATAGTCGGAGGAGAAGAGCGGCACATTTGTGTCATTCTCCGAAGGCACGGCCGCTTCCTCCGTTGCTTCCGCAGGTTCGGGCATTTCCAGCCTGAGCTCGACGGGATGGACAGAGGAGAAGAGCGGTGCATCGACGTCACCTTCCGAAGGCACAGCTGTTTCCTCCGGCGCTGACGCGGACTCAGGCGTTTCCAGCCTGAGTTCGACGGGATGGGCGGAGGAGAAGAGCGGTGCGCTTACCTTATCATCCGAGGTCAAAGAAATATCGTCCGGTGCTGAAACGGTCTTTTCCGTTTCAGCGTCGGTCTCTGTTATCAGATCGCTGTTGCATACACTGCATACTGTTTCGCCGTCCTCGACAGCGTTTCCGCAGCTGGTACAGATCCGCATATGCATCTCCTTGGATTATTGCTTGATCAGTGTCAGCAGGTCACATCACTTCGGGTACGGATACACCGAGGATCGACAGGCAGTTGGCGATGACCTGCTTGGCAGCCACACAGAGGGCCGTCCTGGAAAGAGTAAGGGCCCGGTCGCCGGAATCCTTGACTCTGCATACTGTATAGAACCGATGGAACAGCGTTGCCGTATCGGTCGCAAATCTCGTGATCCTGGAAGGATCGTATTCCCTTGCGGCAGCGATGATCTCCGCCGGGAACGCACCGATCTTCCTGATCAGGGCCTTTTCCTCTTCGGTGGTGAGCAGAGAGGCATCAAGACCTTCCTTGCCTTCCGCCGGATATCCGTCGGAAACGAGAGCTCTGAGAACGCTGCACATGCGCGCATGGGCGTACTGGACGTAGTACACAGGATTGTCCTTCTCCTGCTTGACTGCCAGATCCAGGTCGAACTCGAAGTGGGAGGAAGGTTCCCTGAGGTTGAAGAAGAATCTGACCGCGTCGATCGGGACCTCCTCCAGGAGGTCGGTGAGCGTGATGGCCTTGCCGGTGCGCTTGCTCATTCTGACCGCTTCTCCGTTCCTCACCAGTTCCACGAGCTGCATGAGGACGATGTCCAGCTTGCTGCCGTCCAGGCCGACGGCGTCGAGACTGGCTTTGAGCCTGTTGACGTGACCGTGGTGGTCGGCGCCCCAGACATTAATGACGCGGTCGAATCCGCGCATGAAGAATTTATTGTAGTGATAGGCGATGTCGGATGCGAAATAAGTGTAGAAACCGTTCGAACGCCTGAGCACGTCGTCCTTGAGCTCCAGCTTGTCGATCTCCTCGTCGGTCTTTCCCTGAGCGCGGTAAAGATCCCTGAGGTATTCCGAGGTCCTGAGCCATACGGCGCCGTCCTTCTCGTACAGCGCGCCGTTCTTCTCCAGGATGGACATGACCTTGTCCACAGTGCCGTCCTCGTAGAGGGAGCTTTCATGGAACCACACGTCATATGTGACTCCGTATCTCTCCATGGTCTCCTTGAGACCTCTGATGTTCCTGGGGAGCGCATAGTCCACCAGGACTTCCTTGAGCTTCTCGTCATCGCCTGGATAGAGATCCGCGCCGTTCAGCTCCGCGAAAGCGCGGGCGTGTTCGGCGATGTCCTCTCCTTTATAACCGTCCTCCGGGAACGGATATTCCGGATCGGTGATCTGGCGGTATCTTGCGGCGAGGCTGTCGCCGAATTTCTTTATCTGGTTGCCGGTGTCGTTAATGTAGAATTCTCTCTCGACTTCGTAGCCGGCGCGGTCCAGAACACTGGCGAGAACGTCGCCTATAGCTCCGCCCCTGGCATTTCCGAGATGCATGGGACCGGTGGGGTTCGCGGAGACGAACTCTACCTGGACCTTCCCGCCTTTGCCGTAGTCGGTCCTTCCGTAGTCTGCTCCGGCATCCACTGCCGATCTGATGACGTCCTCATAGTAATGCGGGCCGTAAAAGAGGTTTATGAACCCGGGGCCCGCGATCTCTATGACGCTGAAAGGGGAACCATCCAGAACGGCAGCCTCCGCGACTGCTTCTGCGATGGCTCTGGGGCTCATCCTGAAAGCCCTGGCAGAAGCCATGGCGAAGTTGGACGCGAGGTCTCCGTGGGAAGGATCCGCGGGCACTTCGATGTTGAACTCGGGAAGATCCGCCCGGGGAAGTTTCCCGGAACTCATTGCGGAGAGCGCAGCGTCACTGATTATCTTTCTGGCGATCTCCATCGCCTCTGTCTGAGGATTAAGCATCTGGTCTGTTTTTCTCCCTGACTGTTATCTTAAGCTCGGTCGATGTAAAGAGGTTCGCGTTGAGATCCAGCGAATAGGAGAAATCCAGCGTGCCTCCGCTCTCTGTGAGCTCGTTGTTTATGTGCGTGGTGTATATCCCAAGGGGCAGATCCCCGATGGGGGTGCCGTAATGGCAGGTGTGGCGTTTGCCTTTTTCCAGTATGAGGCTGGAGGCGTACTCTCCGGTCCTGACCATGGTCACCTTGCCCGGCGTCACGTGCAGCGTGGTCTCGCTGCCCTCGAAGCCGGTCGCGGCGCTGTCCTGGTAGGCGATTACCTGCGAGTCCCCGCAGGTGCGGTAATCTCCGACAGTGGAGAATGTGAAACGGTCCTCGCGCCCGTCGTTGTACTGGACGTTATCTATGGTGATTATGTAATTCTCGTTCTTTTTTCTGCTTTTCATTTCCTAAAGGGTCGTAAGTGTCGCTTTGCCGAGCGTCTCTCCGAGGAAGTATCCGGAAGAGGACGTGAATCTCTCCGGGTCGGAGGTGACGTAGAATGAATGTCTGGGCGATCCCGTTCTGGAGGCGAGAGTGCCGGATGCCTCAAGAGCTTCCTTTGCCGTACGTGCCGCCTGTGCTCCGGAATCGATGAGGGTCACGTCCCTGTCCATGACCTTTCTGATCCTGTCGGCTATGAGCGGATAGTGAGTGCAGCCCAGGATCAGAGTGTCCGCACCGGAATCCCTGATGGGAGCCAGATACTCCTCAAGTGCTTCGTCGATCTCGCTTCCCAGCTCCGATACGCCGAAGGATTCGATGAGGGGGACGAGTTTAGGACAGGCCTGCGCGGTCACCTTTATGGACGGATCCGCTTTCGCTATGCCCCGCTGGTAGGCTCCGCTGCCGATGCATGCGGGGGTGGCAATGGCTCCTATGATGCCGTTCTTCGTGGCTGATACCGCGGCGGCTACTGTGGGAGCGATGACTCCTGTTACGGGTACGGGTACTGCGTCGAGCACTTCCTCAGGGACGTTGGAGGATACTGTGCCGCAGGCTATGACTATATATTTGACGTTTTTTGACAGAAGAAAATTCAGATCGTCCTCCGCGAACTGTCTGAGAGTCTCAGGGTCGCGCGTGCCGTAGGGGACGCGCAGGGTATCGCCCAGAAAGACGATCTTCTCGTGTGGAAGGATCCGTCTCAGCTCACGGACTGCGGTGAGCCCGCCGAGCCCGGAGTCGAAGACACCGACAGCACGGTTATCCAATCAGATCTCCTCCGTACGTTCGTCAGCAAGCTCAATCAGTCTGGTGAGCAGCTCGGTATAAGGTACGCCGCTCGCTTCGAAGAGCTTGGGATACATGCTTATCGATGTGAAGCCCGGGAGGGTGTTCAGCTCGTTGAGGTAGGGTATACCGGTGGACTTCTCAAGCAGGAAGTCAACTCTGGAGAGACCGGTGCATCCCAGGAGTCTGTATACCCTGATGGCAAGCTCTCTGATCTCTTCTGCTTTCTCGTCCGTGATCCTGGCCGGGATGAAGAGACCGCTGGTGCCGTTTACATATTTGGAATCGTAATCGTAGAATCCTTCCGCGGGAGCGATCTCTCCCAGAACGGAAGCGACGGGGTAGGAGTTGCCCATAACGGCGCACTCGACTTCCTGAGCCACGATCTCGCGCTCGGCGATTATCTTGGCGTCGTGGCGGAACGCTTCATCGGCGGCGGCCCTGAGCCCGTCCCTGTCGGTCACGCGGGAGACTCCGACGGAGGATCCGGCGTTAGCCGGCTTGACGAACATGGGATAACCGAAGGCCTTCTCACATTCGTCCGCGAAGGATTCGAATTCGCCTCTGCGGTCCTTGGTGAGGTATCTCCACTCGGCGCGCCTGATGCCCGCGTTGTCCACGAGCATGTTGCAGACGGCCTTGTCCATGCAGACGGCGGACGCGAGGGCGTCGCAGCCTACGAAGGGGATCCCGGCCATCATGAGCAGGCCCTGGAGAGTTCCGTCCTCGCCGTTCTTTCCGTGCAGGACAGGGAAAACGGTGTCGACTCTGATCGTCTTCACGGATCCGTCAGGCTGGACCTCCAGGAATCCGTGGATCCCGCGGTCGGGGGAAAGGAAACAGGGCTTGAGATCATCGCTGTACCATGTGCCGTCAGCGATCTTCTCTGTCGGGCCCTCGTAGCGGAACCATCTGCCGTCCTTCGTGATGCCCACGAGGATGAGTTCATATCTCTCTGTATCGATCTTCGAGATGACGGATGAGGCGGAGATGCAGGAGACTTCGTGTTCGCTGGATACACCACCGAATAATACGCCGACTTTCTTCACTTTGTTCCTCCAGACCGGCAGCATGCCCCCGGCAGGGGACTGCCGCACATTATATTTATCTAAAGTACTAATATAATAACGTTCCACTAATAATAACATGAAATGGGATGGAATGAAACCCGGAAAGCGTTAACAGTCGCGCCGCCGGGGGATCGGGCAGGGTAAGGAAAAGAGCTCCCGGCACCTGTGCATAAGACGCGTTAAAAGTTTTGTCATATTTCCCCAAAATAACCGTGCAGAGAGCCTTTATTTTTAAGGAGCGTACGAATTGAATGCTTGACCGATTGTGTCTAAAATATTAAGTGCACGAGTTTGCGATTATTATCAGTTGAGGTAATACTATGGATCATGTAGCTGAACTTGCAGGTATCGCTGTTGCAGTGCTTTCATTCGCATATGCAGCCTGGCTCTACCTCTGGGTAAAGAAACAGCCCCAGGAAAACAAGACCATCACCAAGGTCTCAGGTCTCATTCAGCAGGGCGCAAGAGCGTTCCTGAACAGACAGTACAAGCTCCTCTTCCTTTTTGCCGGAGCCATCGCTGTCCTTATCTTCCTTGTGCTTCCTGCTCCCATCTGGAACAGCAGCGTAGCCAAGAACCTTTCAATGGCGCTTTCATATGTCTGCGGAACTCTGTTCTCAGCATTCGCCGGCAAGATCGGCATTGAGGTCGCCACCATCGCCAACGGCAGATCCGCCGAAGCCGCCCAGAAGGGCATCAAGCCCTCCTTCATGGTCGGATTCCGCGGCGGCGCAGTCATGGGAATGGCTGTCGTCGGTGCCTGCGTATTCGGTGTCTCTCTTGTCTACTATGTGCTCAGAGACACACAGGCAGTCCTCTGCTTCAGCTTCGGCGCCAGTTCACTCGCACTGTTCGCCAAGGTCGGCGGCGGCATCTTCACGAAGACTGCCGACATCGCAGCTGACCTCACGGGCAAGGTCGAGCTCGGCATCCCCGAGGATGACCCCAGGAACCCCGCTGTTGTTGCCGATAACGTCGGTGATAACGTCGGCGACGTCGCCGGAATGGGCGCTGACCTCTTCGACTCCAACGTCGCTTCTCTCGCAGCAGCCCTCGTAATCGCTTACAAGCTGGATGCTTCTTCCAAGTTCTCGAACAATGTAGAGACAGTGTTCTGGTATGCAGCTCTCGGTCTGCTCGCTTCCATCCTCGGTGTCATGACCGCAAGGATCGGCAAGCACGGCAACCCCACGAAGGCACTCAACTCCAGCACATATGTGACCACGGCCATCTACGCGGTCCTCACAGCAGCCGTCACAGCGGCCTTCGGATTCTCCTGGGCCATCTGGGCGTCCTGCGTTCTCGGCCTGGTCGTCGGTGTCATCATCGGTCTGACCACCGACTACTTCACAGACGATACAAAGAATCCGGTCCATGCAGTCGCTCACGCTTCCGCCACCGGCCCGGCATTCACGATCCTTTCCGGCGTATCCTACGGATTCCTCAGCTCCCTGCCCGCAATGGTGGGAACCGGAATTTCCACGCTTATCTCCTATAAGCTCTGCCAGGGGATCGATCCCAGCTTCTCATCCGATTATGCTCTGTTCGGTATCTCCATGGCCGCCGTCGGAATGCTCTCCATCGTCGGAATGATCGTCTCCAACGACGCATACGGCCCCATCGTGGACAACGCGAGAGGTCTTGCTGAGATGGGCGAGCTCGGCGACGAAGTTCTTGAGATCACTGACGCCCTCGACTCCGCTGGCAACACGGTAAAGGCTGTCACAAAGGGATTCTCCATCTCCGCAGCCGGCCTCACCGTAATCGCTCTTCTCGGAACGTTCATGAGCGAGGTCAATACCGCCGCTGTCAAGCTCGGCCTTGAGAAACTCACCGGTTTCGACGTGATGGATCCGCTGGTCATGTTCGGCATGCTCGCCGGCGCAGCGATCCCCGCAGTCTTCTCCGCTATGCTCATGCTCGGTGTCGACCGCAACGCTCAGCGCATGGTCGCCGAGATCCACAGACAGGTCAAGGCTGACCCCGGCATCATCGCCGGAACCACCGACCCAGATTATGAGAAGTGCATCGATATCGCCACCAGCGGCGCAATGAGAGAGCTCATCCCCGCCGGTCTCGTAGCTATTCTCTCCACCATCGCCTGCGGCTTCATCGGCGGCGTCAAGGCCATCGGCGGCTTCCTCGTAGGAAACATCGTCAGCGGCCTGCTCCTCGCCCTGTTCATGTCCAATGCCGGCGGTCTGT
>JAFYZG010000157.1 GCA_017548825.1 Oscillospiraceae bacterium | reverse complement strand
CATGGATCTTCTTGAGAAAGTCGGCATCCCTGACAAAGCCGGCGAATATCCCGGAAAGTTGTCCGGCGGACAGAAACAGCGTCTTGCGATAGTCAGGGCGATGGCCATGGAACCCGACGTGATGCTGTTCGACGAGCCCACCAGCGCCCTGGACCCCGAGATGGTCAAGGAGGTCCTGATGGTTATTAAGCAGCTTGCCGACAGCGGCATGACCTGCGTAATAGTTACCCACGAGATGGGCTTCATAAAGGAAGTGTCCGACAGGATCCTGTTCATCGACGAAGGCATCATCCTGGAACAGGGCACCCCGGACGAGATATTCAACAATCCCAAAAGCGATCGTGTTAAAGATTTCCTCGGAAAGGTCCTCTATTAATGAATACTACTTTTTCATATGATCACTACTATCTCCAGGACGAGGTAGAATCCAACGTAAAAGCGCTGTCCGAGAAGTTTCCCGGAATATTCAGTTATGAGTATCTGCTGGAGACCCAGGACAAGCACCATGTCATAGCGGTCACCCTGACCAACAAGGCTACGGGAGCCGCCTGCGACAAACCGGCATTTTATATCGACGGCAATACGCACGCAGGCGAAGTGACCGGCATGATGGCCGCGATGCATACCATGGACGCCCTTGCCACGAACTACGGCTCCGACGAAAGGGTCACGTTCATCCTGGACAACATGGCGGTGTACATCATCCCCTGCGTGTCCCCCGACGGATCACAGACTTACCTGACCACTCCCTACACTCTGAGGTCGGTCAACCGCCCCTATTATGAGCACGGGACCGGTCTTGAGGGCGAGGATGTCGACGGCGATGGAGTCATCCGCATGATGAGGGTGCCGGATAAGTACGGCGCCTGGAAGAAGGATCCCGAAAAGAAGGACATGATGGTCAGGCGCGAGCCGGACGATGTGTCGGGAGATTTCTTCAGCATCTACACGGAAGGCGTCCTCGAGGAGTATGACGGCATCAACGTGCCGGTCAACAAGGTCAAGTGGGGCAGGGACTTCAACCGCAACTACCCCTTCGGATGGTTCCCGGAATACCGCCAGCCCGGCGCCGGCGAGTATCCCCTCGCCAACCCGGAGAACAAGGCTATAGTGCAGTTCATCCTCAGCCATCCCAACATCGGTTCTGTGGCCACCAACCACACCAGCGGCGGTATCCTGCTGACCGTTCCGGGCACATATCCGGAGAAGAAGGCTCCTCATGCCGACATGAAGATCATGAACGCCATCGGGGAGATGGGCACCAAGGCCACCGGATACAAGCACATCAATATCTTCGACAGCTTCACCGTGGATCAGGACAACTATTCGTCCGGCGCGTTCGACGACTACTGCTACGAGACGCAGGGCATCTACGCCATCACGCTGGAACTGTGGAACCTGGATGAGCGCTGCGGAGTCAAGCATTTCTGGGAGGCCGACCCCAAGGTCGACACCACCGTCGAGGACTTCGAGAAGCGCATGGCCTGGATAAACGAGAACGCGGAAGAGAGCGACTTCGTATCCTGGAAGCCATTTGACCATCCTCAGTTCGGCAAGGTCGAGATCGGCGGATTCAACTACAAGTTCACCGTCCAGAACCCTCCCAAGAAGTTCCTTGCAGAGGAATGCAGCAAGATCACCGCGTTCATGATGCGCTGGGCCGCAGCCATGCCGAGACTGGTCATCGACAGCTTCACCGTCACCGAGATCGGAGTGGACGTCTACAAAGCGGAAGCGGTGGTATCAAACGCCGGATTCCTGCCCACCTACCTCTCGGAGAACGCAAAGAAGCTCGGCACCGCAAAACCGGTGCAGGTCTCCATCGACGCGGAGGACTTCGTGTCCTGCAAACAGACTCAGGATATAGGCGACCTGTCGTCCTACGCTCTCTGCAACACCGCCGAGCACTTCTACGGAAACATCTCCACCCTGACATGCGACCCGATATCTAAGAAGGTGACATGGATCTTCAAGGGAAAGAAGCCGGAGCTCACCGTCACCGCATGGAACCAGAAAGCCGGAAAGGTGAGCAAGACCGTTAAGGTCTGATACAAACAGCGATACCCGTGACTGACATCATGGTTATACGAAGAGCGCTGCCCCGTTCATACGGGGCGGCGCTCTGATATAATTAAGTTGAACGGAGGATATCAACGATGAGCAGTATCGTTTTTCTGCCTGTCTCGGATATTGAGAAGACATACGGATTCTATCACGGCATTCTCGGACTGCCCGTTTACCAGAAGCAGGGCGACAGTCTGTATATCTTCGACACCGGGTACGGATACTGGGGCTTCTGTCAGTACGGCGACGGAAGGAAGCCTCTGAGCGGTCCGCAGGGAGCTTGCCTGTCGATCGATCTCGGTTCGAACGAAGAGGTCATCGCGAGATATGAGGCGCTCAAGGGCCGCTGCAGGATATACAAAGCTCCGTCGATGCATCCGGTCTATCCGGTGTTCTCGTTCTTCGTCCTGGACCCGGACGGATATCTCGTGGAATTCCAGAAGATCGCGGAGATCTGACATCAAAAACCGCTCATCCGGGGATGAGCGGTTTTTCTATATATTCATTACAGCTCGGCGATCACTATTACAGGCACTGTATCCGATGCAAGGTACTGCCGGTACCTCTCCTCTTCCAGAGGTATGATGCTGTATGCGTCTGCTCCGAATACCGCGACCAGATAACCGAATCCGTCTGTTCCGCGAAGCAGCATCGCCGCGTTGCTGCCGGATGGACGTTCTTTTTTCGCGATGCACATTCTGCCTTCGTCCATCCCGAGGAACGGTCTGTATATCTTGAAACTGCTTCCGAAGTAATCCTCGAACGAGAAAGTCTTTCCGCTGTATGTGAACTCGTTTCCGCTTACTTTGAGCCTTCCGGACGCATAGTCTCTGGCGATCTTCGTCGATATGGTCTTGAACATGCGGAAACACACATAATAGGCATCATAGGACTCGTTCCTTCTGTCAGTGTATCCGTACTCTTCGTACTCAGGCATCCATCTCAGCGCCATTTTCAGATTCTTCTGGCTCAGTCCGATCTTTCTGTTGGCTGTGGCGGATACCAGCGAGAACAACTGATCCAGAAATACGACATATTCGTCCGGATCCTCTGTGAGCACCGGCAGTATCGCTGCATATCTCACTGCGGGATCCTCCCCCTGTGTATCGAGCACCGCAGCTGCATACCTGTAATCCTTAAGGGAGAGTCTCGTTATCCTCAGCCTGTTCTCAGGCAGTTCAGCGTAGTCGAGGATCTCTGTAGCCATCGGGCCTGTAAAACTCAGTTTCCCCTCACCCGAAGAGATCTCCGCTATCTCCTTCATCACAACAGGCTCCGGGGCATAGGATACGGACTGACCGGCGATGTCGGTCTTGAAATATCTGTCGATCAGGCTGAAAGGTATCTTTATCTTTGCGATCTCGACGGCATCCGGAGAAACAGTGACGGCACCGTCTTCCAGACTTATGTTCATCAGGACTCTTGCAACTATCCTTATAGTCCTCCAGGCGCCTTCCACGCAGACCGCCGTCCTGTCCTCATCCAGCTGCAGATCGAAGCCTCTGAGCTCCAGGTCGGGCACGGGTATGTCATCCAGGTACGATTCGGGATCGATCTTCTCCTTTGCCATGAGCTGACTGATGAACCATCCGATGTCCTCCCCGCTGTAGGACTGGGTCATCATGCCGTCTTCCGTGAACGACAGATGACGGAAGGATGTGTCCGGCTGCGTATCGGCATATTCCTGCACTGTTCTGGTCACTACGGGATCCCGGTCCATGCTGATGATGAGATATGCCGCAAGGCCGGCGGCGGACAGGAGAACGATAAGTATCAGCACGCCTATCGTGCCGAAGAGCACCCCGAAGAATCCTCTCTTCTTTTTTTCCCTGTTACGCTTCATGCGCAGCGAAGCCTCCCCTGCGGATCACGTCCTCCAGTATGTCGCAGGCAGTATCCACTGTGACAGCGCATCTTCTGTCGGGCTCGAACACTCTCGGGCGTATTTCCCTGCAGAGCGAGCTCTGCATCTTCTCCTCGAACTCGGTCACGAAGAGCGATACCGCGTTTCTGAGCGTTCCGCTCTCGTGGGCCTTGCTGTCGATGCAGAGCAGCGACAGTACGCTGACAGCGGCGAGGAAAGCTCCGCAGGCGCTGCCTGTCTGTATCCCTCCTCCGAAGCCGCCCACCATCTTTGAGACAGCGGGATCCATCCCGAGAGAGTAATATTCATTGGCTGCGAGGAACACCGATTCCGCGCAGTTGAAGTTGTTGAAATAGTACTTTTCAGCCACGTCTTTCAGCATGCTGTTCTCCTGATTCAGTAAGAATTTACAGACTTCGCCTGTCACTGAATATTATATCGTTTCCTCTATGTTCTTCCCACAGCTGCAGACGTGACTTTCCTGTATTTGTCTGCTCTTCCGTTGCAATGATATAGTTATTACAGAAGGAATAACGTTTTTTGGCCTGTTACAGAGGTTTTGTTATGAAATACGGAAAGATACTGAATGTGGATCTCCCTGTCTCCAGGATACTTATGGGGACCGCCTCCGAGCCCTTCCAGTCGGGCGGCGACGCATCGGAGATACTGGATGCGATGTTTGAACTGGGCATCACCGCGATAGACACAGCGAGGAACTACGGTCTTGCCGAGAAGTCGCTCGGAGACTGGATGGAAAAGCGCGGGAACAGAGACCGGGTGGTGATCTTTTCGAAATGCGCTCACCCCGATGAATTCTCATCGCGACGCATCTCGGAGAAGGATATCCGCGAAGACTTCGCTGTCTCAACCGCTCTGCTGAAGACGGACTATATAGACATCTATCTGCTGCACAGAGACGTCCGGGACGTTGACGTCAGCGTGCCCGTCGAAGTGCTCAATGCCCTCCATTCGGAAGGCAAGATCAGGGCTTTCGGGGTCTCGAACTGGACACTGGACAGAATAATTGAAGCCAATGAGTACGCATCAGCTCACGGGCAGATCCCCTTCTCCGTATCCAGTCCCAACTATTCCCTGGCTTACCAGGCAGAGGACATGTGGGGCGGCAGTGTGACCATCTCCGGTCCCGAGAACAAAGCTGTCAGAGACTGGTACGCAGACACTCGCATGCCGGTGGTAGCCCACTCGCCCATGGCCCGCGGTTTCTTCTCCGGACGATTCACAAGCGGTGACAGAGAAGCTGCGGCCGCATCGCTGGATGAGTTCGCCAGAAAAGGATTCTATTTCGAGGAGAACTTCGAAAGGCTTAGGAGATGCGAGATCATGGCCGCCCGGAAGGGATGCACAGTAGCACAGCTGAGCGTGGCCTGGCTGTTCTCAAGCCCGATGGACATGTTCGCGGCCATCAGCACCTCTTCCCCTCAGAGGATGGCGCAGAACATAGCCGCTCTGGACATAGAGCTGACGTCTGCCGAGAGAGATTATCTTGACCTTGTGACTGATTCCCTTGACTGATCAAAAAAACAGATAGTGAACAAGCCGTGCTAATTCTCGCACGGCTTGTTTTCATTTTCAGTTTGTTTTCAGGACACGAAAGTCACTTCGTTCCCTTTTCTCTCCAGCGGTGTCCGCAGAGGAAGCCCGTCCGGAGTATCAGCGTATCCGAGAGTGATACCTCCGTAGACTCTCTCATCCTCTTCTAGCCCGATGCCGTGCAGCAGTTCCAGCATCTCCGGTTCCTCATTGAGCCATTTGATCTGGTTGACCCAGCAGCTGCCTAGATCCATTGCGTTCGCCATTATCATCATGTTCTCCAGCACGCAGCTGCAGTCGGCGACGTTGTTGCTGTATGTCTTTTTATTTGCCGCGAGGATGAGTACCGGGGCGTCGCGGTGAAAATTGTATCCGCCCTTTTTGGAGGCGAGTATCGCAGATGCCATCGATCTGTATGTGTCGGGCATTACCTCCATTCTGGCGAAAAGCTTCTCTGCCAGTGCCGCGATCTTCTCCTTGACTTCAGGAGACGTGATGACCAGAAGATGCGTGGTCTGGTTGTTCCCTCCGCTGGGTG
>JAFYZG010000156.1 GCA_017548825.1 Oscillospiraceae bacterium | reverse complement strand
TCTTTTTGATTATTATCTTTCCTCCGGCAAGAGCTGCCGCGCGTTCGCACACATTGCCTGTGCCCACCGTCTTCTTCACGAACTCGGATTCCTCGAATTCGCCCGGCACGGCATTGAGCTCTTCTGCCGTGTAGAACATGGTATCTGCTCCGAGCTTTTCAGCAGCCTCCAGCAGTCCTTCCTCGTCCTTCTTGACGTCTATTGACACGATCCTGCACACGGTCCTGATATCTATGTCTCTGTCACCGAGCACTGATCTGACGGCGTTCATTATCTCGTCGGAAGAAACGCCTCTGCGGCATCCGATGCCAAGCGTCACTATCCGCGGTATGAGTCTCAGCGTCTCCTCGTAAGGCTCTTCCTTCTTAATTCCAATATATATCCCGAGTTCACCGTCCGAGCCTTTCACGAGTCCCGCGGGCAGCTTTTCCGGGATATCATACTCGGATGAGACCGGTATATCATGTGTAAGTATCGCTGCGGAGACATCCTTTGCGATCTTCATGGAGGAGATCGCGCAGCCGTGCGCCGACGCCCAGGCGTCGCAAGAGAATCTGCCCGCTCCGTCGGTGGCTGTGGTGACGACCGCCTCCGCGCCGATGAGGTCCGCTATGCTCTTCGCGATACCGTTAGCTCCGCCTATGTGCCCGGAGAGCAATGATATGACGAATCTTCCTCTGTCGTCTATGACTATCACCGCCGGGTCCGACACCTTGCTTACGATATATGGCGCTATGGTCCTTACAGCTATTCCCGCAGCTCCGATGAACACCAGGGCATCGCTCTCCCTGAAAAGCACACCCATATCCTTTGAAATGCTCTCATGCGCCGTGAACCCGTATCTGTCCGCGAACTTCGCCGTGGAGTGCACGCGCTCGAGTCCCAGACCAAGCAGCCCGCAAAGCTTTACAGCCAGCACGGAACCGGAGTCCGCATAGCAGAAGATACTGTAAATCATTTTGTTGCCTCGCGGTATTCGGTGGAGAACCCCGGGTCATACAGCTTGGACCTGGTGAACTCGCTCTCCAAGAACCTGCCCACAGTTATCAGAGCTGTCTTGGTGATGCCGTTATCTTCCGCCGTCTGTTTCAGCGTTCCGACAGTGCATCTGCAGACCTTCTCGTCATCCCACGAAGCCTTGTAGACTATGGCAGCTGGAGTATCCAAAGAATATCCGCCTGCTGTCAGTTCTTCCGTCACCTTGTCAAGAAGCCCGGTGCTCAGGAACAGCACCATGGTCGCTCCGTGAGCAGCGAGGGCCGACAGGCTCTCCTTTTCCGGGACAGGTGTCCTTCCGGCTGCCCTTGATATGATGACGGTCTGGGAGACGTCGGGAAGCGTATATTCGGTCTTCAGTGCGGCAGCCGCTCCTGCAAAGGAGCTGACTCCCGGTGTTATATCGTAATCTATTCCCAGTCTGTCCAGTTCGCGCATCTGTTCCCCGATCGCTCCGTAAAGCGACGGATCGCCGGTATGCAGTCTGACGGTGGTCTTTCCAGCCTTTTCTGCTGCATCCATTACCGCGATAGTCTCTTCCAGCGTCATCTTCGCGCTGTCGTGGATCTCGCATCCTTCCTTTGCGTAATCGAGAAGTTCTTTGTTCACGAGAGATCCCGCATAGATTATTACATCAGCTTCCTCCAACAGTCTCTTCCCTCTGAGGGTTATGAGATCAGGGGCTCCGCAGCCCGCTCCTACTATATGTACCATCAGGAATACTCCTTTCTTATTACCTCTATTAAATCCTGCGCCTGCTCTGTCATGCCGAGCACGCCGTATTCCTTTGAGAAGGATATGACCGCCCTCTTCATACTGCCGAGCGGACGGTGTTTAAGGAGAAGATCCGTTCTCTCCATTATGCTCTGCATCACCTGTTCCCTGAGTCCGCTCTCGTCCAGTATGGCCAGCATGTCGTCGGTCATCGCGCTGTCCATGAGCCGGCTGACCGTCTCGCGCGAAGCACCGCACATTCCGGCATGGGATGCGAATATCTCCGCTCTGCAGTCTCCCCATCTGGAGTGAGTGTTGAACAGTCCCCCTGCAAGTTTGACCGTTTTCCCTATATGTCCTATAAGGAGAGCATCGGTGAAACCCAGTTCGGAAGCAATCGCGAACGCGTCTCCTATAAAGTTCGACGTGGTCACGGCGATCTGAGGATCTATGCGCAGACCGTCCCTTATGAAATCGGATCCGTAGTTTCCTATGACGAACAGCACCGTTTTCTTTCCTTCAGCTGCTCTCATGGAGAGCTCCGCGCGTATGGTCTCCACAACCGCATCATCGCTCATGGGTTCCACGATCCCCGTGGTGCCGAGGACTGATATCCCGCCGACGATGCCAAGTCTGGGATTGAAAGTGCTTTTGGCGATCTCGACCCCTGCCGGTGCGGAGATAACTACGCTGAGGCCTCCGT
Organism: Oscillospiraceae bacterium; assembly: GCA_017548825.1. Classification (GTDB taxonomy): domain Bacteria; phylum Bacillota; class Clostridia; order Oscillospirales; family Ruminococcaceae; genus RUG11783. The sequence continues at coordinate 720 of JAFYZG010000156.1, read as the reverse complement.
CATATCCGTGATCCTCGCATACGCTGCGCAGTTCCTCAGTTATCATCCGGCGTGGTGTCGAGTTTATCGCAGCGTTGCCCACGGGCTGGTCCAGTCCGGGTTTAGTCACCCTTCCTATGCCCTCTCCGCCGTCGATGTCGATCACATGCGCCTTACCGGTCTTTTCGACCCTTGCATATACGGTTATTCCGTTGGTGACATCCGGGTCATCCCCGCTGTCCTTGACGATCCCGCAAGACACCGCGTCCGGGCTTCTTACTATCTCTGTGACGGGAAGATCCAGTTCGGCGCCTCCCGGAGTCGTAAGATGGACCGACTCGATCACCCGGTCCTCCAGCAGCATCAGAGCAGCCGATTTTGCGGCAGCTGCAGCGCAGGACCCCGTCGTGTATCCGCGGCGCATCCTCTTTCCGTCTTTGGTTATGAAACTCTGCATTACCATTTTTATCTCGTGATCTGATACATCAGCGCGTTGATTATCGCAGCCGCCACCGTCGAACCGCCCTTGCGGCCTCTGGCAACTATATACGGCACATCCGTCTGCATTATCTCTTCTTTGGATTCGACCACGTTGACGAATCCTACCGGGACTCCGACAACAAGTTTGGGCGATATCTCACCGCTCTCTATCATCTCCCTGAGCATTATCAAAGCCGTCGGCGCGTTCCCTATCGCGAAGATACCGTCTCCGGCCACTCTGGCGGCCTTTTCCATGGATAC
>JAFYZG010000155.1 GCA_017548825.1 Oscillospiraceae bacterium | reverse complement strand
AGTCCGCATCCGGCTCCTCCGCTGCTAATGTATCTGAGCTGGTCTTCCGAGATCTTCAGCAGTTCCGCGAGCTTCTCTCTGTCTGCTGCCGCCTGGCTGAGTATGATAACGAACTCGGAGTTTGAGAGCATGGTCCTGGCTTCCGGCGACTCCAGCACCGTATCAACGTTCTGCGTTATCGCAGTCGGATAAGCGTTCCGTTTCCTGAATTGTCTCCAGGCAGATGAGAAGAAACGGGCGGAGTGCGCGTTTGAGAACACGACGTGGAACTCGTCGATGAAGATATGCGTCCTTCTTCCCTCTCTGCTGTTCCTATTCACTCTGTTCAGCATGGTATCGGTTATTATGAGGAGTCCTGCCGCCTTAAGGTTATCCTCCATCTCATGAATATCGAAGACCGTCAGTCTTTTTCCCGTATAAGGATCTCCTTCTCCCGCGAAGATGCTGAGGGATCCCGAGGTGTATATCTCCAGAGAGAGCGCGGTCTCCGCGGCTTCCGCCTCGCTCTGCCTCAGCAGCTCATCCCTGAGCGTTGTAAGGGTCGGAACCACTCCAGTTCTCCTGCAGTCCCTGTACACTTTCCTGATGCACCTGTCTATGACCGATCTCTGCCTGGCCGATACCGGCTTCTCCTCTATGCGCTCGATCAGCGACTGGATAAGCTCCGATTTCATGATCACGGAGCTCCCGTCAGTCTCACCCGGATCCATGTACATGGGATTGATCCTGTCTCCGCTGTGGGCCGATATCCTGACGGTCCTTCCCTGATCTGCCGCCGCCTCCGCGATCGGAACGTACTCACCTTCCGGGTCGCAGATCAGGATATCGTCATCCGTGCCGAGCAGCAGCGACATTATCATCTGCTTGGCCAGGAAGGACTTGCCGGATCCCGGCACTCCCAGCAGGAAAGCCGACTGGTTCATCAGTCTCTTCCTGTTGCAGAAAAGAGGATCTCCTGAGACCGCGTTCATGCCCATATATATCCCTCCTGTCTCCGATATCTCCTGCACCCTGAACGGGATAAAGACTGCCAGGCTGTCCGTCACCAGAGTACGGAAGGCATCTATCTTTCTTGCTCCGACAGGAAGTACTGTGTTGAGGCCCTCCAGCTGCTGGAACCTTAGCTCCGCTATCTGGCACATCCTGCTCCTCCCGAAGGACATGACCGACTCCGTCAGTCTGTCCAGTTCCCTGAGGTCCTCCGCGCTCACCATTACCGTTATCACAGCCAGCATCATGCGCTGGTCCCTGGATGCCAGATCCTCCAGAAACTCCCTGGTCTCCTTTCTCTGCAGCTGCAGGTCATAGGGCACCGCTGCGCTGAAATTGCTGCTGCGGTTCTGCCTCCTCTGCCAGCCTGTTATGTTCGTCTCTATGCCCAGAAGCCTGCTTTCCGCCTCCCTCACCGCCTCATCCGCGGGCACCGGCAGTATGTCCACCGAGAGCATCATGTCATGACATATCCCGGTGAGGCTCTTCATGAAGTCGTCCCCGATCGCGTTGGCGTAGTACTTGAGATACAGGGTTCGGAAATATCTGTCTCCCAGCTTCACATAGGAGGGCGTTATCTCCGCGCTGTCAGGGCATATTAGGTTCCGGAAATCCTCTCCTTTTCTCACCGTATCCGCGAGATCGAAGGCCGGCATATCCTCGTTCCTGTATATCCCGTGAAGGATCCTCAGCTTATGCGCCGCGTCCAGCGGAGTCAGTACAGATCCCATAGAAGAAAAAGCGGAGGAGAGCTGCTCCTCCGCTCTTTCGAAATACGAACGGGCTTCCTCGACAGAATCACTGCCGACGCTTACGGTGATGTATTTGTCCTGGATGATCCCGGATCCTTCCTTCACCTGAGACAGGATCATGTCGTTATACTCATGCCTGTACATATCCAGACCGTCTCTGCGTTCTTTGAACAATACAGACTGTTCCAGTTCCTTTAGATCCAGTCTTCTGTTGATGACGGTTATCTTTGTCTCAGCATCCGTGTCCAGACAGTTCAGCAGTTCCCTGTACTTTATCAGCAGTTCCTCCCTGCGTTCCTCTCCCTCGGAGGAATAGTTTATATCCGAGAACTTCCAGGTCCTGGAGAATCTCCTGCCCGTTAGGAAGATCCCGTCCGCGTATATCCTCTTTACCGGGATGATGTCCTGCGTATTGCGAGGCACTTTATACCTTTCCCTGTCTTTACTGACGGTCCTGTTCAATGATCTGAGCATCTCTTCCTCCTCTTATCCTCCGGCCGGAACAGCTTCCGGTAGACGCAGTCTCCCGCTCCGTTGAGCCTTATCTTTCTAACCGCGCCTGAACGCAGCCATGCCAGCAGCAGCTTCCCGGCGCTCATGCCGTTATAGGATATGAAGCCCAGCGCAGCGAAAGGAAGCGCCGATATGATGCAGATCCAGGACACCGCTTCCGCGCCGAGTTTTCCTCTCAGAAGAAAATAAGCCGCTGCGGCAGACGACACGGATGCCGCTGAGCACAGCAGCTGTCTTATGTCCAGTCCCATGAAAACCGATTCCGTGTACTGTCTGATCTCCCTGTTAATCTTTACGTCCATCCGTCACCTCGCTATGTCCAGCATGCTCTCCCGCTCCATGTCTTCGGCGACAGTGAGCAGCGCCAGATCGCTGCGGTAGAGCAGCACCTTATCCGCCAGCTTGTCCTGGGGCATCAGTTCGTTCTTGTTCACGGCCATCACCATCTGCATCAGCTGCGTCGAGCTGTATTCCCCGTTGTCCGGAACTATCAGTATCTCGTGCACCGAACTGGGAAGCACGTAGTAGTCACCTCCCACTATCTCGCTTATCCTCTGTCTCATGCCGGGATAGAACAGCGCAACGGCCCCGAACTCGGTGCTCTCATGACCGAGCACAAGGATGCTGTCTTCTCCCCGCGCCTCCGCTTTGAGCAGATCCTCGCAGTCGTCTCCCCGGACCAGTTCGCTGATCCTCTTTAGATAGGCCGGATCCATCGAAGCGGAGTTGTCTAACGCCGTCTCCATGAGCTGCCTTTCGTCATATCCCATCGCCTTTGCCAGATCTTTCGTGACCTGTATTATCCCGTTTATCCCTGACGACTCCGGCAGATCTATATAGGGCGTCAGCGTGAATCCGCATCCCACGTCCCTTCTGACCATCTTCTGCAGCGTGTCCGTGTTGGTGAAGGTGTTCACCAGCCTGACTCTAAGCCTGTCCTTTATGCTGTCGTCTTCCAGATCCGGCATCCTGAAGGCCGGCGCTTCCTTTCTGAGCTCAGCCGAAAGCGAGATTATCCCGTCCGATATATCTTCAACGCTCCTGCCGTCCAGATAGCTGTCGTAGTAGTTCTCCAGATATATCAGCGGGACCGCGTTCAGGCCCTCCGGCCTTATCGCGATCCCGTGCAGCTTTATGTCGTTGTTCTTCGTCTTCTCAAGAAGAGACACTGTATATTCCTCTTTCTCAACTCTGAGCTTTTCTTCTATGCAGTTCTTTATCTCTTCCGCGAAGCTCTCTATAGTAATATTCATTCTTTTCCTCCTTATATCCCTGTTATCTCCCTGACTGCCCTGTCCGCCATCCTGACGGTGCCTGTCAGGATCAGCATGTTGAATATCGTCTCACCGTACCAGCTCCAGACCATCGCCGCAGGCGACGCGGAGGAATCAGCTGCGGGAGCTGCAGCTGCGAACGCCGAGAATATCACGCAGGCCAGCGCGGTCACGGCTCCTTCCAGACAGACTCCGGCAAAACTTCTTATGAAACTGACTCCTATGTTCTGCGTGGGCTCTCCCGCGAACGCCGCGAGAGGCAGCGGAGCCGCCGCCACGTACAGATATATCCTGAAGAATCTGCCGTACACGTTGAGGATCAGCGAGAAAGACAGTATCCATACGATCAGGCTGCCTATCAGAGTAACGGCCCACAGCGGCACCGATTCCAGGAATCCGCAGCTCTCTATGGCTGTCGCCAGTTCCAAAGGCACTTCGTAAGGTACGGCTCCAGAAATGCCTGAGGCGTCTATCATACTAGATATGATGCCCTGGCCTATCCGGATCATCGATGTCATCAGCTCCATTCCGTATGTAACGGCGGCTTTTGCCAGAGCAAAACGCAGAAATACTCTGAGAGCTGTCTCAGGTCTCTTGAGCTCCGCAAAGGAGCCGCATGTCTTCAGGACGCCGGCAGTGAAAAACAGCACCAGAAGCGCGTATCCCAAGGCCTGCAGAACCGAATGCACCGTGCAAATGATGCGCCAGATATCCCCGTTTCTGAACTCCTGTGGCGGCATGGACAGCAGTATCCATATCTCCGAAAGCTTTTCGTTCCACATCTGCAGCGCTCTCGATATGTTCTGCACTATCCAGTTGTCCGACATACCTTCCTCCTTTCTTTTAGTCATAAAAAAAGGAGCCCGAAGGCTCCTCTTGTTATGTTAAGTTCTTATACTTTACAGGT
>JAFYZG010000154.1 GCA_017548825.1 Oscillospiraceae bacterium | reverse complement strand
GATGCCATGAAGAACAAGATCTCGGATGAGTCTCCTCTCGGAGCAGCCCTTGTGGGGCACAAGGCCGGCGAGGACGTCGTGGCAGAGACCCCCGGCGGTGAGCTCAGGATAAGGATCCTGGAGATCTCCAAGATGGATTTCTGAGAAATTACTAATTAAGTGTAACGGCCTCCGCATCGGATCGGAGGCCTGTTTTATGGAAAGGATACAGCTTTTTATGGCAGAGAACAGAGTGAACGGATCCGTGCAGCCGCAGGAACCGGATGAGAACGAACAGATCGCCATCCGCAGGGAAAAGCTTTCTGCAATGAGGGAGGAAGGGAACGATCCTTTCCTCGTCACGACCTATGATGTGACGGATTATGCAAAGGATATTGTCGGGAGCTTCTCAGACGATGATCCTCAGGTGACAGTCTCCGTTGCGGGAAGAGTCATGACCAGGAGGATAATGGGAAAAGCCTCGTTCTTCAACCTGCAGGACAGCAGCGGTACTATCCAGGTATACGCCAGAAGAGACGACGTGGGCGAAGAGACATATGCCAGATTCAAGAAGTGGGATATCGGCGATATCCTCGGTGTAAAAGGATATGTTTTCCGCACCCAGACCGGTGAGATCACCATCCACGCCTCCGAACTGGTTCTGCTCAGCAAGTCGCTGCGTCCTCTTCCCGAGAAGTTCCACGGGCTGACGGACTCCGACACCATATACCGCAAGAGATATCTGGATCTCATCACCAATCCCGACTCGAAGGAAGTTTTCCGCAGACGCTCGGCAATAATAGCGGCGATCCGCAGCTTCCTGGATGATGAGGGCTTCATGGAGGTCGAGACCCCCATGCTGGTGTCCAACGCCGGAGGCGCTGCTGCGCGTCCTTTCCTGACGCATTTCAACGCGCTGGACGAGGATTTTAAGCTCAGGATCTCCCTTGAGCTCTACCTCAAGAGACTCATCGTGGGCGGATTCGACAGGGTATTCGAGATCGGAAGAGTGTTCCGCAACGAGGGGATCGACACAAGGCACAATCCCGAGTTCACCATGATGGAACTGTATCAGGCATACACCGATTACAACGGCATGATGGATCTGACCGAGCGCATGCTGCGCCATGTCGCTCAGAAGGTCCTGGGAACGACGAAGATAGTCTACAGGGGAACGGAGATGGATCTCTCCAGACCTTTTGAACGCATCACCATGGTGGATGCCGTGAAGAAATACGCAGGTATCGACTGGAAGAAAGTCGGTACTCTGGAGGATGCGCGCAGAGTCGCGGACAGCCTTAAGGTAGAATACAAGGAGTTCCACGGAAAAGGTGACATCCTCAATGAGATATTCGACGCATACGCGGAGGAGCACCTGGTGCAGCCTACCTTCCTCATGGATCATCCCGTTGAGATATCACCTCTCACCAAGAAAAAGCCGGAAGATCCCGAATATGTCGAGCGGTTTGAGTTCTATATGAACGGCTGGGAGATGGCGAACGCCTATACCGAGCTCAACGACCCGGTCGACCAGAGAGAGAGATTCGCGGCTCAGGAGGAGAAACTCGCCCACGGAGACGAGGAGGCGAACCACACTGACGAGGACTTCCTCGAGGCGATGGAGACCGGTATGCCGCCACTCGGAGGAATCGGCTACGGCATCGACCGACTGATAATGTTGTTCACCGGCGCCGAAGCGATACGCGATGTGCTGCTCTTCCCGACACTGCGTTCCATCAAGACTGGAAGCGAAGGTGCGGCAACTGAAACAACGGCAGAAAATGCTGCTCCGGAGCAGCCTGTTTCCATGCCTTTTGAAAACGCTGTAACAGAGCCGATCGACTTCTCCAATGTCCAGGTAGAGCCTCTGTTTGAGGATTATGTGGACTTCGAGACATTCTCAAGATCCGACTTCAGAGTGGTCAAGGTGCTCGCTTGTGAAGCCGTCCCGAAGAGTAAAAAACTGCTGAAATTCACGCTAAATGATGGTATAAGTTCACAAAGAGTCATTTTAAGCGGAATTCACGAGTACTATGAGCCGGAAGAACTGGTCGGAAAAACATGTGTCGCGATCACCAATCTTCCTCCCAGAAAGATGATGGGAATCGATTCTGAAGGAATGCTGATCTCAGCGACTCACAGTGAAAACGGAGAGGAAAAACTGCATCTTCTGATGCTGGATCCGCACATTCCGGCAGGCGCAAAGCTCTATTGATTTTGGGCTGAAATGATGGTGTTTACACCACTGTTTACACCAAATTACACCAGAGTTACACCAAATTCACATTCAGAAACATGCGAATTCGCAGATGTTTCTAAGAAATCTCATCTGTTGATAAATGCACATTATTGTACGGATGTTCTGGAACCCGATGACTTAACGGTTATTGGGTTCCTTTTTTATTGTGTCGAGATGATAGAATATACACAAATCGGGATATGGAGAGAGAATTGAAAATGGAACAAATCTGGAATGAGTTGTATCAGGCGGCAAAGGCTGTACAAAACCCGAGAGATATTTCTGAAAGAATTTCTGCCGGTGGTGTGGCTGCTGCGATTCAATCTGCAAGCGGAAAGATATATACAGGAGTATGCGTAGACACATCATCTTCCCTCGGAATATGTGCAGAAAGAAATGCTATATTCAATATGATTACAAACGGCGAAAATGAGATCAGGCGAGTTTTAGCAATCATGCCCGATGGGAGAACAGGCGCTCCCTGTGGCGCATGCCGGGAATTTATGGCTCAGCTGATGATAGGTAAATATCACTCTGTTGAGATCATGATTGATTATGAGCATGAAAGAATAGTGACTCTT
>JAFYZG010000153.1 GCA_017548825.1 Oscillospiraceae bacterium | reverse complement strand
GTCATATTTCATGCATACCAGACTTGGACTGTCCATAAGAGCCACCGGAGACAACCCGGTGATGGTCAGAGCGTCGTCGATAGATACCTCTTCCATGATAAGAACAGGTCTGATGCTGTCCGGGATCATGACGGCGGTATCGGGAGCGGCGGTGGGACAGTTCCAGAAGACGACCGATATAAACAGCGGTACAGGCGTGGTCGTGATAGGACTTGCGTGCCTCATCATGGGAGAGACGGTCCTCGGAAGAAGGAGCGTCAGGAAAGGGATAGCCGGGGCTCTCCTCGGCTCGGTGATCTACCGATTCATATATGCGTTCGTATTCTATACACAGCTTGTGCCCGTCCAGTGCCTTAAGCTGCTTACTGCATTCATCGTGGCGGTGTCGATAGCAGTGCCCCATGTCAGAGAGCAAAGGATACAGCCGCGTCCCGCACAAAAAGAGGAGGAAGGAAACGATGCTTGAGATCATTAACATTTCCAAGACTTTCCTCCCCGGGACCGTAAATGAAAGAAAAGCTCTGGATAATGTATCTTTCCGGATGGAGGACGGTGAATTCATAACCATTATCGGATCAAACGGAGCCGGTAAGTCCACTCTGCTTTCCGCGATAGCCGGTTCATTTCCGACGGACAGAGGAAAGGTGATCCTTGACGGGGAAGACATAAGTTCCATGCCGGAATACAAAAGAAGCAGATCCATAGGAAGACTGTTCCAGGATCCTCTTTCCGGGACTGCCCCGGGACTCACGATAGAGGAGAACATGGCTCTGGTATATCTGCAGGGGAAAAAGACGGCAAATTCCTTTTCCCGTATAGGAAAGGAAGAAAGAGAGATGTTCAGGGAAAGACTCAGACCGCTTGATCTGGGCCTTGAGGACAGACTGGAACAGCCTGTGGGACTGCTGTCCGGCGGACAGAGGCAGGCGCTGACTCTTCTTCTCGCGACACTGTATCCGCCGAAGCTGCTGATGCTGGACGAGCACACTGCAGCTCTCGACCCCGGATCAGCAGAGAGGATAATGACACTGACTAAGGATATCGTCAGGGAGAACAGAATCTCCTGCCTGATGGTCACGCATAATATGCGTCAGGCTCTTGATGCGGGTTCAAGGACACTGATAATGAACGCAGGGAAGATAGTCGCGGATATCAGCGGTGATGAGAGAGCCGGCATGGATGTCGGGAAACTGACCGATCTGTTCAGGAATGCAGCCGGGTCGGAGTATGCCAATGACAGGATGATCCTGAGCAGCTGAGATAAAGACATAAAAGAGCCTTCCGTACTATTGCAGTGCGGAAGGCTTAACTATTTGTAGCTGTTATTTTACGTATTCGGAGAAGCCCATCTTTGCCAGCGGGATCCTCAGACGGCGAAGCGCTTTTGCTTCTATCTGCCTGATCCTCTCTCTGGTGACGCCGAGCTTCTTTCCTACCTGCTCAAGTGTCTTGGGGTTTCCGTCATCGAGTCCGAAACGCATCCTGATGACGTCCTCCTCTCTCTTGGAGAGAATGGAGAGCGCTTCGGAGAGCTGCTCTTTCAGCAGGGTCTGGTCAACGGAGTCGCTGAGGGTGACTTCCTTGTCGTCTGCAACGAAGTCGGACAGGGTGCTGTCTTCCTCTTCTCCGACAGGGGAATCGAGGGACACGGTATCCTGGGAAGCCTTGATGATGTCTTTGACCTTGTCTTCCGTGAGTCCCATCGCTTCTGCGAGCTCGGATGTGGTGGGTTCGCGTCCCGTCTCTGAGGTGAGCCGCGCAGCGGCTTTCTTGTATTTGTTGATGGACTCGACCATGTGGACCGGGACCCTGATGGTCCTTCCGTCATCAGCTATGGCCCTGGTGACGGCCTGCCTGATCCACCATGTCGCGTATGTGGAGAATCTGAATCCCTTTGTATAGTCAAATTTCTCGATAGCCTTGATCAGACCGAGGTTGCCCTCCTGGATAAGATCTGAGAGGGGAAGACCTCTGCCTATATATCTTTTGGCGATGGAGACGACCAGCCTCAGGTTTGATTCCGCGAGGAACTGACGGGCCTTGAGGTCGCCGTCCTTTGCCTTGCGGGCAAGCTCCAGTTCTTCGTCCGGGGCGAGAAGATGATATCTTCCCATCTCCTTGAAGTACATCTTGACGCTGTCATCGGTCGCGTACGACAGATCCGCGATGACCGCCTCATCCTGCTCCTGCTGGAGTGAAGCATCCTCTGCTTCGGTGTCGTAGTCTTCGACGATCTCTATGTCATGTCTCTCAAAGGTATCATAGAGTTTGTCGATCTCTTCTTCTTCAAAGTCAAGGTCTTCAAGTATGGAGTTGATCTCGGATCCGGACAGTTTGCCGTCTCTCTTTCCTTTCTCGATCAGTGCGCGGACCTTGTCTTTTTTCTCACTCATGTATGCTGCCTCCTGAATGCGCTTTTATTCTGCTAATTAATAATACGCAGAATAAAAGAAAAGACCTCTTTTTTCTAAGAGGTCACCGGTATATCCATTTGGAAGGGATAAAGAACAGCCACGGCGCGGTGAGAAGAGCCAGATTCCGCGCCGCCCGGGAAGCAGAGGAAGAGTCAAGACCGGCTCTTTTCAGGATCGCCCTGTCTGTCACATAGATCAGAAGCGCGGAAAGAGCTACTGCGGCAAGAGTGGTGAGAAAACTCTCGGTATTGTAGAAGGGATCCATTGAAAGACCGTAGCCGATGCGGTCCGAAAAGTCAGGGGACAGTTTGTCCGCAAAGATCATCACCAGGAACAAAAATGCTCCTCCGGCTATATCCGAGAGGAAACCGGCGAGGCATATCTTCCAGGAGTTCCGGGAACAGAACAGTTCGAGATCGGGAAGGTCCTTCAGGCTTCTGGAAAGGATGAAGTTGTCCCACAGGTAATTCAGTGGTATCAGTATGAGCCACAGCGGAGACGGGACCGAGACCAGTATAAAGATGGGAAACAGCACATTATACAGCCTGACGGGCTTTGCTTTTTTCAAATCATTATCTCCTGAGACAAATTTCATATGTTAAGAAAACAGGGACCTTCCCGAATCTGTCTTCGGAAAGGCCCCGGAAGATCATTCATATATCGGGTGAGCGTCGCACAGGACTTTGACACGGCTGATGATCTCGTCCTTCTTTTCGTCGTATCTAGCTGCCGTCAGATAGATGAGCTCGGCGACCTCGCGCATGTCGTCCTCGTTGAAACCTCTTGTGGTGACTGCCGGAGTGCCTACTCTGAGGCCGCTCGTCACGGACGCTTTCTGAGGATCGTTCGGGATGGCGTTCTTGTTTGCGGTTATCCTGACTGAGTCAAGTCTGTGCTGCATATCGATGCCGGTGACTCCCATGGGCCTCAGATCGATCAGAGACATATGGTTGTCAGTGCCGCCGGTGACGAGGATGAACCCTTTTTCCAGAAGAGCCTCGGCAAGGGCTTTGGAATTGCGCACGATCTGATGCTGGTACTCTTTGAAATCATCGGAAAGAGCTTCAAGGAAGCAGACAGCTTTGCCGGCGATCACATGCTCCAGAGGACCGCCCTGGGTACCGGGGAATATGGCGTGGTCGACCTTTTTTGCAAATTCGGACCTGCAGAGGATCATTCCGCCTCTGGGGCCGCGAAGCGTCTTGTGTGTGGTCGTGGTCACTATGTCGGCATAGGGGACCGGACTGGGGTGATCTCCGGAAGCGACGAGTCCGGCGATATGAGCCATGTCTACCATGAACAGAGCGCCGTTGTCATGCGCGATCCTGCCGATGCGCTCGAAATCAATGATGCGGGGATACGCGCTGGCTCCCGCGACGACCAGTTTCGGTTTCTCTTCGGCCACTTTCTCTGCAAGGAAGTCATAGTCGATAAGACCTGTCTCGGGATCTGTCCCGTACTGAGTGAAATCATACAGCTTGCCGGATGCGTTTGCCGGCGCTCCGTGGGTGAGGTGTCCTCCTGCGGCTAGGCTCAGTCCGAATACCTTGTCTCCGGGATCGATGACAGCAAGATAAGCAGCCAGGTTGGCCTGTGCGCCGGAGTGGGGTTGTACGTTGGCGTGCTCCGCACCGAACAGTTTTTTGGCTCTTTCGATCGCCAGAGTCTCGACCTCGTCCACATATTCACAGCCGCCGTAATAGCGCCTGCCGGAATAGCCTTCCGCGTATTTGTTGGTGAGAACGGTGCCCATCGCGGCGAGGACCGCAGGCGATACGATGTTCTCGGAAGCTATCAGTTCAATGTTGCCCTTCTGTCTGTCGAGCTCTCTACGGATAGACTGAGCGACTTCAGGGTCTGTCTGAGCTACGAGTGAGATGCCTTCCTGTATGAAACTCAAAGCATGATCTCCTTCCGGTTGTTCATGTCAAAAGTATAACATCTGGTACCGGTGAATAAAAGCACAGAAGCAGGGTGCTACAGAGTCTGAACGGGTATTATGTGTTCCAATAAAGAGCGTTCGGGAATATAATAAACAAGTAAAGAATAATCCTCAGAGCATCAGTGTGATGCCTGATCTGAAGTGAGGCGGCAGGCCGCAAGGCCGCCGGTGTCTGATGGAGAAGAAGTACACATGGGTTGATGTCTTCCGTATCGCTGTGCCGATATTCGTGGAGCAGATACTCCGTTCTCTTATGGGAACGGTAAATACGTTCATGCTGAGCAAGGTCTCTGACAGCGCTTCCGCCGCGGTGGGCGTGGCAAGTCAGGTGCTGAACGTAGTTATAATAGCGTCGTTCATGATGTCCTCCGGGACCGCGATCATCGAGAACCAGCTTCTCGGCGCGGGAAAGAACAGGGAAGCCGGGAAGATCATGATGAACACATATGCGGTCACGGCCGCACTGGGACTTATAGTGAGCGTTCTGACAATGACATTTGCCAGAGAGATGATTGGTTTCATGGGCCTCTCGCCGGAACTTACGCCTGACGGAACGGTATATCTCAGGATACTCGGCGCTTCCTGTCTGTTCCAGTTCATTTCATCCATGACGTCAACGCACTTCCGCTGTCACGGCAGCACCACCATCCCGATGGCGGTGGTGATCATCACCAACATCGTGAACCTCGTCGGCTCCTGGCTGGTGGTCACCGGGAAGACATCTGTGGGCGGAGTGGAAGGCATTGCCTACGTGAGGCTGATCGCCGAGACTGTCGGTCTCGTGATTCTGCTCGCTGTGTTCATGAGACAGAAATGGGAGCAGAGAGCGGTAGACCTCGTCAGGATAGACTGGAAAGCAGTGTTTGAGATATTCAAAGTCGGAGTCATGTGCAGCATGGAGGGAATATGCTACATGCTGGCGCAGATGGTCACGACGAGATTCGTGACAGGTTTCTCCACAGACGTTCTGTCTGCAAAGATCTATACCCAGACGATAAACAATTATCCGTACATCGCCGGCATCTGCATCGG
>JAFYZG010000152.1 GCA_017548825.1 Oscillospiraceae bacterium | reverse complement strand
GCACGGAAGGTGTATCAAAACAGTGATTAACGGAAAAGAGATATACAGGAGATAAACAGAAATGGCAAAACGTAAAGACATCAGCAAGATACTGATCATCGGATCCGGCCCCATCGTCATAGGGCAGGCGGCGGAGTTCGACTATGCAGGCACACAGGCCTGCCTGGCGCTCAAGGAAGAGGGCTATCAGGTCATTCTGTGCAACTCCAACCCCGCGACTATCATGACAGACACGTCGATAGCAGACAAGGTATACATGGAGCCGCTGACACTCGAATACATCGCGAAGATCCTGAGATACGAGCGACCGGATGCCATTCTTCCCGGTATCGGCGGACAGACCGGACTCAATCTGGCGGTACAGCTGGAGAAGAAAGGCGTTCTCAAGGAGTGCGGGGTTGAGCTGCTCGGAACCTCCAGTCACAGCATAGAACTGGCGGAGGACCGCGAGATGTTCAAGGAGATGTGCATCTCAATAGGAGAGCCCGTCATCCCCTCCGAGATCACATACAGCGTGGAAGAGGCCGTCAGAGCTGCAGAGGATATCGGTTACCCCGTGGTGCTCAGGCCGGCATTCACTCTGGGAGGATCCGGCGGCGGTTTTGCCAACGACGTCACGGAACTCGTGGAGATAGCATCAAACGCGTTCAACGTGTCTCCCGTACATCAGGTACTGGTCGAGAAGAGCGTCAGGGGCTTCAAGGAGATAGAATTCGAGGTCATGCGCGACTCCAGAGACAACGCGATAACCATCTGCGGGATGGAGAACGTGGACCCCGTCGGAGTTCACACAGGGGACAGCGTCGTTGTAGCGCCTATCCTGTCGCTGTCGGAAGAGGATCTCAAGATGCTCAATGACAGCGCGATCAAGATCATCAGGGAACTGAAGATCAGCGGGGGCTGCAACGTTCAGTTCGCGCTGAATCCCGAGACCAGCGAGTACTTCCTTATAGAGGTGAACCCCAGGGTATCGAGATCGTCCGCTCTGGCCTCCAAGGCCAGCGGATATCCCATCGCCAGAGTGACCGCAAAGATAGCGGTCGGAATGACTCTGGACGAGATCCCGGTCGCCGGCGGATACGCGTCGACGGAACCGTCTCTGGACTACTATGTCGCCAAGTTCCCGAGATTTCCCTTCGACAAGTTCCCCACGATATCCAATGAGCTGGGAACGCAGATGAAGGCTACCGGTGAGGTCATGGGCATCGGGTCCAATCTGGAGGAGTGCCTGCTCAAGTCGGTCAGGTCTCTGGAGATCGGCGTCAACCATCTGTATCTCAGAAAGTTCGACAGTTACAGCGACGGGGAGCTCGAACAGTATGTATCGGACTTCAGGTCTGACGGGATGTTCGCGGTCTGCGAACTGCTGAGGAGAGGGGCCTCCGTAAGCAGGATCCACGAACTGACCATGATAACCGAGCTGTTCCTTGAGTCATACAAGAAGATCGTCGACATGGAGAAGAAACTCAAAGAGAACGTCAACTCCATAGTCGTGCTGAGAGAAGCCAAGAAGATGGGCTTCTCGGACGGGTTCATTGCGGAGCTCTGGAACCTCAAGGAGGTCGAAGTCTACGAGAGAAGGAAGAAGAACGGGATCACGCCGGTGTTCCGTATGGTGGACACGCTGCACACCGGGAAATACATACCTTACCTCTATTCCTCATACTCCGGAGAGAACGAGTCAAGACTCACCGAGTTCAAAAAGATAGTGGTCCTCGGCGCCGGACCGATAAGGATAGGACAGGGAGTTGAGTTCGACTATTCCTCCGTCCATTCCGTGCAGACCATCAAGCGCTCCAAATACGAAGCGATCATCATAAACAACAATCCCGAGACTGTATCGACCGACTACACCACCGCCGACAAGCTCTACTTCGAGCCGCTTACGGTGGAGGACGTCATGGCCATCATCGATTACGAACAGCCCGATGACGTTGTCGTTTCTCTCGGAGGACAGACGGCGATCAATCTGACCCAGCCGCTGCTCGACAGGGGGGTCCGGATCGTCGGCACCAACTGCGAAGCCATAGATACGGCGGAGAACCGCGAAAGCTTCGAAAGGATTCTCAAGGAACTTGAGATCCCCCAGCCGGAGGGAGATGCCGTGACGGATATCGAGGCGGGAGTTAAGGTCGCGGAGAGGATAGGATATCCCGTTCTCGTCAGACCGTCCTTCGTGCTGGGCGGCAGGGCCATGCAGATCGTCTCGAACGAGGAGCAGCTCAGACGCTACCTCAGGACCGCAGTGGAGATAGACAAGGACAAGCCGGTCTTGGTGGACCACTACATAGAGGGCAAGGAGCTGGAAGTCGACGCGGTGTGCGACGGGACCGACGTCTTCGTCCCCGGCATCATGGAGCTGGTGGAGAGAACGGGAATACACTCCGGGGACTCCATCAGCGTATACCCGACCTTCAGCGTATCCGACAGGGTCAAGGGGATCATCCTGCAGTATTCGAAGAAACTCGGCCTTGGCATAGGCATTAGAGGTCTTTACAACATCCAGTTCATAGTTGACAGGAACGAGAACGTATATATCATCGAGGTCAATCCGAGATCTTCCAGGACGGTGCCATTCCTCTCCAAAGCCACGGGGTATTCCCTCGCGGACATAGCCACTGAGGTGACGCTGGGCAAGACTCTCAAGGAGCAGGGCATATTCACCCTGTATCCTGACGAAAAGAAGAGATACTACGTCAAGGTGCCGGTGTTCTCCTTCAACAAGATCAAGGGACTTGACGCATATCTGAGCCCGGAGATGAAATCCACAGGCGAAGCCATAGGATACGACGACAAGCTCAACAGAGCACTGTATAAGGCACTGCAGGCTGCGGGAACGAAGGTCCAGAACTATGGGACGGTCTTCGTGACGGTAGCCGACAAGGACAAGGAAGAAGCTCTGCCTCTGGTAAGGAGATTCTACAACCTGGGATTCAACATCCAGGCGACTTCCGGAACGGCCCAGTATCTCAAGGACAGAGGAATAAGGACCCATGTCCTCGGCAAGATCGGTGAGGGAAGCGAAGACATCCCGCAGGCGATCAGACAGGGTTATCTCTCCTACATCATCAACACCAGGGATCCGGGATCGGTCAATGAGGAGAGCGACGGTGGTCAGATAAGAAAACTTGCCACCGAGAACAACGTCTCCATCTTCACATCGCTCGACACGGTCAGGGTGCTGCTGGACGTCCTCGAGGAGACCACGCTCACGATCTCCACGATCGATGCTTGAGGAGGTTCATGTGAAGGAATCCGTATTCAAGATAAAGGAGAACAGAAGGATCGCTCCGCTGACGTTCCTGATGGTGCTGGAGGGAGACTGCTCCGGTATGGACAGACCGGGACAGTTCGTCAACATAAGGATCGACGGGCTGTTCCTCAGAAGACCTATATCAGTATGCGACGTCAGGGATGACGAGCTTACGCTCATCTACAAAACGGTGGGAAAGGGAACGCGTGCGATGTCAGAAATGGGCAGCGGAGAGGAACTGTCGCTGCTCACGGGTCTGGGCAACGGATACGATCTGACAAAATCCGGAGACGCTCCGCTGCTTCTGGGAGGAGGAGTCGGCGTTCCGCCGCTTTACCTCCTGGCGAGGAAACTCAGGCAGGAGGGGAAGGAGGTCAGCGTCGTACTAGGCTTCAACAGCGCAGAAGAGATCTTCTTCGAAAAAGAATTCAAAGACCTGGGCTGCAACGTCACGGTGACGACGGTCGACGGAAGCTACGGTATCAGAGGCTTTGTCACTGACGGGATGCCGGAGCACTACAGCTATTTCTACACCTGCGGTCCTGAACCGATGCTGAAGGCAGTCAAGAAGGCATCAGCGACATCAGGGCAGTTCAGCTTCGAAGAGAGGATGGGCTGCGGATTCGGCGCATGCATGGGATGCACGTGCCGAACGGTGACAGGCTACAAGAGAATATGCAAGGACGGTCCTGTGCTGGAAAAGGAGGAGATCCTGTGGGAAGACTGAACACGACTCTTTGCGGCATAGAGCTGGACAGCCCGATCATACCGGCTTCCGGTACGTTCGGATACGGGTATGAATATGCTGAACTGTATGATATAAACGTTCTGGGGACCTTCTCGTTCAAGGGAACGACAAGAGAGCCCCGGTTCGGCAATCCCACGCCCAGGATAGCTGAGGCTCCTTCCGGTATGCTGAATGCTGTAGGCCTTCAGAACCCCGGAGTAGATAAAGTGATCAGCGAGGAACTTCCCAGACTTGCCAGGGTATTCGGTAAGCCGGTAATGGCGAATGTCAGCGGATTCTCTGTGGACGAATATGTAGAGACGTGTGCGAAACTGGACTCGCAGAAACAGGTCGGCTGGCTGGAAGTGAACATCAGCTGCCCGAACGTTCACGGCGGCGGAATGAGCTTCGGGACAAGCGCGGATTCCGCAGCGGAAGTCACGAGGGAAGTCAAGAAGGTCACTTCCAAGCCCGTGATCATGAAGCTGTCCCCGAACGTCACAGACATAGTTGCCATAGCAAGAGCCTGCGAGGAGGCCGGCGCGGATGGTATAAGCTTAATAAATACTCTTATGGGGATGAGACTGGATATACGCAGAAGAAGACCGATCCTGGCGAACAGGACGGGGGGACTCTCGGGACCTGCGGTGTTCCCGATCGCTCTCAGGATGGTCTGGGACGTATATAATGCCGTCAGTATCCCGGTGATAGGCATGGGCGGAGTTTCATCGGCAGAAGATGTTATCGAGATGATGCTTGCAGGAGCATCCGCAGTGGAGATAGGTTCGGCGAATCTGACGGATCCCTTTATCTGCAGAGATATCACGGAAGAACTCCCGGAACTGATGGACAGCCTCGGGATCGTGAATATAAAAGACATAATCGGAGGAGCGCACAATGGGTAAAGATGTCATTATCGCCTGCGATTTCAGCAGCGCCGAAGAGACACTGACTTTTCTGGACAGATTCACCGGAAGGAAACCATTCGTAAAGATAGGGATGGAACTGTTCTATTCCGCCGGACCTGAGATAGTAAGGGAGATCAAAAAGAGAGGACACAGGATATTCCTCGACCTTAAGCTCCACGACATCCCGAATACGGTGAAAAAGTCGATGGCGGCGCTCTCTTCGCTGGATGTGGATATATGCAATCTGCATGCTGCAGGAGGGACTGCGATGATGAAGGCGGCGCTGGAAGGTCTTACCAGGCCTGACGGCACCAGACCGCTGCTCATTGCGGTGACACAGCTCACGAGCATAGACCAGCGGACGCTGGAAGAAGAACTACATATCAGAGAACCGCTGGCGGATGTGGTTATGGATTATGCAAGGAATGCGGCATCAGCGGGACTGGACGGGGTTGTATGCTCCCCGCTGGAAGCGGGCAAAGTCCACGAAGCGTGCGGAAACGGATTCCTCACGGTGACCCCCGGGATCAGGTTCGCGGACAGTTCAAGCGACGACCAGAAGAGGATAATGACACCCGCGCAGGCCAGGACAGAGGGGTGCGACTATATCGTGGTCGGCAGAGTCATAACCGCTGCGGAAGATCCGGTCGCGGCATATGAGAGATGCTGCGCGGAATTCATAGACTGAGAGGAGAGAACGCAATGGAACTGAGCAGACAGATAGCAGAGGATCTGCTTAAGATAAAAGCGGTGTTCTTCCGCCCGGAGGAGCCATTCACATGGGCCAGCGGGATAAAGAGCCCGGTCTACTGCGACAACAGACTGACCCTCACTGCTCCGGAAGTCAGGAACGACGTGGAGAACGGGCTGGCTTCGCTGATAAGGGAATACTATCCGCAGGCGGAAGTCCTTATGGGAACATCTACCGCGGGCATCGCACATGCGGCGATAGTCGGACATATCATGGGACTTCCCATGGGATACGTGAGGTCCGGCAGCAAGGATCACGGAAGACAGAACCAGATCGAAGGAAAGCTGGAACCCGGTCAGAAAGTCGTGGTCGTGGAGGATCTGATCTCCACGGGCGGCAGCGTGATCGAAGTGGTCAATGTACTCAGGGAAGCAGGAGCGGAAGTGCTCGGGATTGTATCGATCTTCACCTACGGAATGAAGAAGGGCCTGGAAAGGCTTGCTGCGGCAGATGTCGAGAACCACTCACTGACAGATTTCGACTGCATCGCGCAGGTGGCTTCCGAGACCGGATACATCAGACCCGAAGATGTCAGGAGGCTGATCGCATTCCGCAATGATCCTTCTGACGAGAGCTGGATAGGAGCGTAAAATGAGGAGCATCATCGATATACTTGATCTGAGCACGGAAGAGCTTGACAGTCTTATCGCGGTCGCGCTCGATATCATCGATCATCCGAGAAAGTATGCGCACATGTGCGACGGCCTGAAGCTCGCGACGCTGTTTTTTGAGCCGTCCACCAGGACCAGGATGAGTTTCGAGGCGGCGATGTATGAATTGGGCGGTCATGTCATCTCCATGGCCAGCGCAGCTTCGTCTTCCGCGGCGAAGGGAGAGAGCGTGGCCGATACGGTAAAAGTCATCAGCTGCTATGCGGACATAATCGCTATAAGGCATCCCAAGGAAGGCGCAGCACTTGTTGCTGCGAACAACGCCTCCATCCCGGTCATCAACGGCGGCGACGGAGGCCACTGCCATCCGACCCAGACTCTGGCTGACCTGCTGACCATCCACAGGGAGAAAGGAAAGCTCGGCGGGCTCACCATCGGTGTCTGCGGAGATCTGAAGTTCGGAAGGACGGTCCATTCCCTGATCAACGCGATGTCCAGATATGAAGGAAACAGATTCGTGCTGATCTCTCCGGAAGAGCTCAAAGTGCCTGACTACGTCGTAGACGAAGCGCTCGAGCGCAAGGGTATCCCTTACAGGGAGACGACGGATCTGGACGCGGCGATGCCGGAGCTCGATATACTCTACATGACGAGGATCCAGAGAGAGAGGTTCTTTAACGAGGAGGAATACCTGAGACTCAAGGATTCATACATCCTTACCGCAGACAGGATGAAGAACGCCGGCGACGACATGATCGTCATGCATCCGCTTCCCCGCGTGAACGAGATCAGCGTTGCTGTGGATGACGATCCGAGGGCATGCTATTTCAAGCAGGTGCTCAACGGGAAGTATATGAGGATGGCTCTCATGCTCATGCTTCTGCAGGAAGCCGGGAAACTTGAAGGAGTCGGGACGAACGGCTCCAGAACAGTCACGCTGTAGGAGGAACTTACATGAACGTTGATCCTATCAGGAACGGTATAGTGATCGATCACATAACCGCAGGAAAAGGCGCGCAGATATATTCGCTGCTTGGTCTGGATTCCCTGGATGTTTCGGTGGCGCTTATCCGCAATGTGGCGAGCAAAAGACTGGGAAGAAAAGATATAATTAAGATAGATGCGGAGATCCCCGTGGATTTTGATGTGATAGGATACGTCGATCCCGGTGCGACCGTTAACATCATCAGGAACGGAAAGACAGCAGAGAAAAAGACCATGAGGCTTCCCGAGATCCTGACGGATGTGATAAAGTGTAAAAACCCCAGGTGCATCACCACCACGGAACAGGAACTGAAGCATGTCTTCCGACTCGCGGACGCGGACAAAATGGAGTACAGGTGCATATACTGTGAGACCAGGGCAGAGTAGATTCTATTCTGAGCGGCGGGATTTTGATATTAAGGAGCAGTCCTATGATCAGTGAGCTTAAGACACAGATAATGGAGGAGATCAGAAACACCGTTGAGTGTTCATCTCTTCCTGAGGACGGGTGGACTGACATGTCGTTCCCGGAACTCATCAAGCTGATAAAGTTCAGAGTGGACAGATATTCAGTCGGGGGATTCGGAAAGCTGATGACTATGCATACGACCACCAGGCTGGGAATGGAGCTCCTCACAATGTCCTTCATGCCTTCGGGCGGTCTCACGGTCCCGTATCTCCTGATGGACGCCATGAACATGAAGAACAAGCGGTGTGTTTTCGTGGAGTACTACGGGTGCGGAAGAGACGACCTGCAGAGCGACGCTTTGGAGGAACTGTATGAGACATTCCGTCTGCTCCCGGACTATTCGGAGAAGCCTAACTGGTATGTGGGAGAGAGAGAATCGTATTCTCTTATAAAGAGCGGAACGGAAAAGCAGCTCACCGACATGGCGGTAAGATCGGTAAAGGCATATCTGTCACTGATACCTCAGGCTCACGAGGACGAGGAGTATAAAGAGCAGCTTGCGGCTTTTCGTCAGAGGATGATAGATGAAGGCAATCCCTCCAGTTCCACGCTGCACCTGCTGCTTGGAAAAGTCGGCGCGGAGCGCTTCATGAAACAGGCGGTGATGCCCATAGACGGAGAGGCTCTGCCGGAGATAAAGGAGAAGCGCGGGAGCAAGTGGCTCGTCTGAGTTTTGTTCAATCTTCCGCCGGCGAACAGCCGGCGGTCATTGTTTTTGAGAAGATCCGGACTGCATGAAGAAACTGTTCAGAAAACTGATCATCGCAGTGCTTGTCATTGCGGCCGTCGCGGCATTCCGGCTCGGTTCCGTACTGCGGGACCGGCCCGAACCCGTCTGCGGTTATGCGGTCTTCTTCACAGATACCGGAAGATTCCTCAACTGTTATGGTGAAGCGGAAGAGACACAGGCACCTTACGCCGAGGACGGGGAGATCTGGCTGCCTGCGGTCACTGCACTCAAAGGAGTCGGGGGAGAACTGATCGGGAAACGCATCTCCATCGGAGGAGAGGAAACAGACATATCGGCATATACAGGTGAGGATGGGAGCGAAAAGTTCGTTCGCGCCTCTCAGCTGTGCAGGGAGTTCGGCCTCAGCATGAGGAAGTACTCCGGTATGCTGCAGATCGGACCGGAGCTGGAGGACATCGACTCGGGCCGGAGAGATATGCTGGCAGAAGAACTTGGGTACGAGAAGAAGGAAACAGCTCCGTACACGCCTGAGACGGGGGAAGCGGTCCATATCGATCCGTACCGCAAGTCCGGCTATGACACCGTCGTCTCCTGGGTCAGAGACCTGAAAGAGGCTTATCCTGAACTGGTCACGTCTTTTGAGGCCGGAACCTCTGTCGAGGGAAGGACGATCTACGGGTTCACCATGGGACGCGGAGAACGGGTGATTTATATGGAGGCGGCTATCCACGCCAGCGAGTACGTCACATCCAATGTCATCGCGTATATGGCTGACAGATATCTCGCGGGGTACCGGGAGGATACCTGCGAGGAAGGATACATCTCATACAGGGAACTGCTGGACAATTTCACTTTTTATATAATCCCCCAGGTCAACCCTGACGGAGTCAACATCGCCCAGAACGGATTCAGGGCGAGCACCCTTCCCGTGTGGACATATGACGCGCAGGGGGCCAATTATCCCTACCAGTACAAGGCGAACGCCAACGGAGTGGACCTCAACAGGAACTTCCCGTATCACTGGGATCCCAAGCTTGAGAACGACATAACCTGGCCGAGCAGGAGATATTACTGCGGGCCCGAGGCTGCGAGCGAGCCCGAGACCAGGATGATCATCAATATCATGCAAAACATACCCGCGGAAGCATTCATAGACGTCCACAAATTCGGAGAGGAACTCAACTGGATAGATTCGGATGCCACACCTGAATACAGAGCCCGTTATACCGCGCTGGCTTCAAGGCTCGCGGAGGATTCCGGATTTACGGATCTTGGGACAGAAAAGACCAAGTTCGGCGGATATGCGATGAACTACAATCTGCATACGAATGACGTTTTCTCCTGTGTCGTGGAAGTTTGCAGGCTCTACCCGTACAATGAGGGACAGCTGAACCTCATTGTCAAGAACATCTGGCGCATGGGGCTGGTGATCGGGGAGGAGCTCCTCAAACTGGACGACTGCAAGGAAGGACTCAGGATCGAACTCAACGGAAGGACTTTCGTCACGATCTCAGATGCTTCCCGCAGCGACGACGGCATCTCTGTCGCACAGCTGCAGGCTGTTATCGAAGCGATTGGGGGAAGCCTGACCTGCGACGGTTCTGATGAGATCGCAGTGTCTCTCAACGGCAGGGAAGTCCGCAGAGCCTGCGCCGACACTGTAAAGCCCGGAGAAGATGTCTACGCCCTGACGCCGGAGGGGCAGTGCGTCAATGCGACCCATCTGCTGGCGGATCTGGGAGTACAGGTCCTTTTGGAGGGTAAAACGGTAAAGGTCACCTGTCCCGGGTGATTATTTCGCCCCGAAGATGTATAATTGGAAATGCTTTTCCTGCAGAAGGAAGAACGTCTACAAGGAGATTATCCCAATATGACTAGAAGAACGGCAGCCAGAAAGACCGGAAGGATACTCACTGCGGTATTCTGTCTTATGCTTGTATTTGCGGTCTCGGCATGTTACGGAGACAAAGAGCAGAACGGCCCCAAACAGGTGCCCTACTATATAGGAGCTGTGCTTACAGCCGAGAGCGACGACATCTCCGGAAGATACAAAAAGGCCCTGGATGATGCCTTCGCGGCGCTGGAGACCGAAACGGCAAGGTTCGAGGTCGACTATCAGTACTCGGACGGAGATCAGCTTCAGCAGGAGCATGCGGTAAACTCATTCATAGCGCAGGGAGTCGACGCTGTCTTCGTTCTGCCGGTGAGCGCAGAATCGACTCCGA
This sequence comes from Oscillospiraceae bacterium, assembly GCA_017548825.1. Classification (GTDB taxonomy): domain Bacteria; phylum Bacillota; class Clostridia; order Oscillospirales; family Ruminococcaceae; genus RUG11783. Next base: position 5,453 of record JAFYZG010000152.1, on the reverse strand, counting down.
TGGTGCACGATCTTATACTTGACTCCGGCGGCACATACTGTGTTCTGATCGGAGACAGACCGGACCAGGAGGCGCTGGACGAGAAATATGTGTTCTCTTTCTATGACGGATCCGATATCTCCACGGAGATAAGGAAAGCAGTCAGCAAACTTACGGAAGTGCTTCTTCCTGTTCCCGAGGAAGAAACGGACTGAAAACAGACGAACAGAACAACAAGCCCGGAAGACCGGGCTTGTTGTTTTAGCGGAAAACCTTTTGCAGATCTGTGCAGGTGCCTTCAGCGGACCAGTTTTTTTCTCCAGACATTCAGATAAAGATAACCGACTTTTGAGAATGCATAGTCGAGTATGACGATCGTTATGTTAGCCAGCACCATGATCAGGATATACATCGCCGTGGAATAGTCGGAGAACTCATCTGCGATGGATTCTATAACGAAGACCTTAAGTATGATCCAATACATCAGAAGAATGCTCAGATTGAATGCGGCCAGCTTGACGATAAGGCCGGGGAAAAAGCTCATGTGTCTGTCAACGGTCTTCTTCAGAAGAGGGAACCATCCGAAAAAGAAGAAGAACAGCAGGACGGATTCCTTGTCAGGCACCAGCATGAATGCCAGCACTGAGACAGATAGATATACACCCAGAGAAGCTTTTCCGGAGAACTCCAGACCGGTCAGAAGCACACAGAGAGATGCAAAGGCGGGACCGGCGATGTCGGCGAAAGGAAAGATGGAGCCAAGGAACAGAAATGTGATCGCAAGAGCAGTTATAATTCCCCCGAAAGCGGTCCTGTATGTCTTCTCTCTCATCGTTTCTTTTCTGCCTTTCGCTCCATGCCGTCGTCGGCTTTTAGGGTGATGTACTGTTGAGTTGAGCCGATCCGTCATATAATATTATAGACAAGCAGAAACATTTTTGAACCGGTGTGTGAAATGGCAGGCAGACCTCTTATTATAGATACGGATTCAGGGTATGGGTTCGCGGAAGCGCTCATGCTCATTGATGGGTGCGGTCTATTTGATATAAAGGGAGTCTGCACTGTGTTCGGATCGGCTTCTTCCCACAGAGGAGCGGCTCACGCTTCATATCTGCGGGATCTTTGCGGCGGGCAGTGGCCGGTCGTGGTGGGGGCGGAAAGACCGCTGGTAGTCAGAAGAAAAGACAAAGGAACCAATACCGACTGCTCTGTCCTCGATGAACTGGCGCCGGCAGCCACAGAGAAGGAAGATTTACCGGAGCATCCCTGGGATCTTATATACAGGACCGCGGTCGAACAGAACGGGGAGCTGGAGCTTTTCTGTACCGGGCCGCTTACGAATATAGCCGTATCGGTGATCAGGCACAGAGATCTTCCCAAATACATAAAAAGGATAACCATTGCAGGAGGAGCATCCAGAAGAGGGGACGCTACACCGTATGCGGAATTCAATATATACAGCGATCCCCATGCATTCAAATGCATACTTGACGCAGGCTTCAGCCAGATCGATCTGGCTGACCTGGAGTTCTGCAGGTCAGCCCACCTGACAGCAGAGGAAGCAAAAAACATCGGCTCACTGTCTCCCGACAATCCCTGGAGAGACCTGCTGGGGAAAACAGTTACTTCCGGTAACGCGCGCAGCAGGGAACTGTCAGGTCTGCTGGAACTTGACAGAACAAAAACGGTCGTCAGCCATGATGCCGCGGCAGCCTTCGTGCTGGCTATCCCGGCGGCAATAACGTCTGCCGGCGTATACACAATGGTGGAGCAGAGGAGCGAGATGTCCAGCGGACGGACCCTTTTCGACTTCGGGAAGAGATTCACAGACGGCCCGAACGTAAGGCTGGCGAGGTATACCACCAGAGAGATGTTCTCTGATTTCTATTTCCGCTGCCTGAGATCTTTTGACAGGAGAATGCTTCGATGACGAACCGGATCCCGGTGATAATCGATACCGACATGGGTGTGGATGACGCGTATTCCGTCATGCTCGCCCTGAGTTCGTCTAAGCTGAATGTCCTGGGCATCACGACAAGTTACGGGAACGTGACTGCCGAGGCAGCCACTCTGAATGCCATAAAGATCCTGGAACTGCTCGAGAAGAGAGTCAGGGTCGCGAAAGGCGCTTCCGGGCCGCTGTTCGGAAAGACAAGGAAGTATTCTAACAGCAGAGGAGCATTCATCCACGGCAGGGACGGACTGGGCAACAAGGGATACTCGCTCTCCGAACCGGTCCACATAGAGGTGGAATCCGACGCAGTGGACTATATGGCGGAGCTCATAAAAAAGGCGGAGTCAAAAGTGACAATAGTGGCTCTCGGCCCCCTGACCAATATAGCTACGCTGATCATCGCTTATCCTGAACTGCGCAGCCGCATCGACGGGATAGCGATGATGGGAGGCTCGGCATATGGCGGCAACACGCTCCCCGCAGGGGAATCGAATATCGTCGCCGACCCGGAAGCTGCTCAGATAGTGCTCCAGAGCGGGCTGCGGATAGTGATGTGCGGACTGGAAGCTACAGAGAAGGCGTATTTCATCAAGGACGATCTTGAGATGTTCCGGCTCATAGGCGGAAGCGTCGGACGGTTCTACTACGACATGACGCAGGATTACATGTCTGCCCTCGAGAAACTCAGCGGGGAACGAAGGGCTGTGATCCATGATTCAGTACCTGTCGCCTGGCTTTTGAATCCCTCTGTGCTGAAGGCCAGGGCATGTCATGTCGAAGTCGATCTCAGCGGTCAGTATACCAGGGCATGCACAGTCACCGACGAGGCCTGTACGGATACAAGACCGAACGCCATGGTGGCTTTCGATCTGGACAGAGATCTGTTCGTCAGGATGCACATCGAGGCTTTCAAGCAGTACAGGTGAGGCACGGAAGAGTTATCAGCTCAGAAGGAGATACATATGTTCAGGGAAGTAGCAAGAACTGCAAGAAAGCTGGGTCAGGAGGAAACACTGGATCTGCTCAGAAATGAGCTGAGAGGCGTGCTCTCGGTTCAGGGAGATGACGGATATCCGTACGGGATCCCGCTGGATCATTATTACTGCGATGAAGACGGACTGATCTATTTCCACAGCGGAATGGAAGGACATAAGATCGACGCCATAAAGCGCTGTGACAAGGTGTCTTTCTGTGTCTTCGACAGCGGAGAGAGAAAAGACGGAGACTGGGCGCTTACCATAAAGAGCGCTGTCGTCTTCGGACGGATCGAGATAGTAAAAGACCGCGACAGAATGGTCCGGATCGCCCGTGAGCTGAGCATGAAATTCACGCAGGATGAGGAGTATATCCGCGCTGAGATAGAAAAACACGGAGAACGGACGCTCATGTTTGCCCTGAAGCCGGAACACATAACGGGGAAATGGGTGAGAGAAGCCTGATGAACAGAAAACGCTGAATAAGGAAGACAACAGATCAATATATAAAGGAGAAAATTGATGGACAAAAGAGAAATAGCGCTTAAGGCACACGAAGAGTGGAAAGGCAAGATCGAGGTGGTCGGAAGAGCCACTATCAATACACCTGAGGAACTCTCCGTAGCGTATACGCCAGGAGTGGCGGAGCCCTGCCTTGAGATACAGAAGGACGTGGACCTCTCTTACAAGTACACCAGAAGAGGAAATCTGGTCGCAGTCATTACCGACGGGACTGCTGTTCTGGGACTGGGGGATATCGGCCCTGAAGCAGGCATGCCGGTCATGGAAGGCAAGTGTGCACTGTTCAAGAGGTTCGCGGACGTCGACGCTTTCCCGCTCTGTGTCAGAAGCAAGGATGTAGACGAGATAGTCAGGACAGTATCACTGATCGCCGGCAGTTTCGGCGGCGTGAACCTGGAGGACATCTCTGCTCCCAGATGCTTTGAGATCGAGCAGAGACTCAAGGAGGTCTGCGATATTCCGATCTTCCACGATGACCAGCACGGAACGGCCGTCGTCGTTCTTGCAGCTGCTCTCAATGCACTCAAAGTCGTTGGTAAGGATATACATGACATCAAGGTCGTCACATCCGGCGCCGGAGCCGCAGGTATAGCTATTATCAAGCTTCTCGTGGCCATGGGACTCAATAACGTGATCATGTGCGACAGAACAGGAGCTATCTATGAAGGCAGAGACAATCTCAATCCGGTAAAGGAAGAGATGGCCAGGATCACCAACAGGGAAAAGGTCAAGGGAACTCTGGCGGATGCCGTTAAAGGTGCGGATATGTTCATAGGAGTATCAGCGCCGGGTACACTTACCAAGGAAATGGTCAGGACCATGGCAAAGGATCCTATCGTGTTCGCAATGGCGAACCCGACACCGGAGATCATGCCGGACGAAGCAAAGGAAGCCGGAGCAACCGTGGTAGGAACCGGACGCAGCGACTACCCGAACCAGATCAACAACGTCCTGGCATTCCCCGGGATCTTCCGCGGAGCTCTTGATGTAAGGGCAAGCCAGATCAATGACGAGATGAAGATCGCAGCTGCCTACGCTATCGCAAATACGATCAGTGAAGACGAACTGAATGCGGGTTACATCATTCCCGGAGCGTTTGACGAAAGAGTAGTCAAAAATGTTGCCAAGGCAGTCTCGGAGGCAGCGGTCAGGACCGGCGTCAACAGGATCTGAAAGACATCATTTACAGAAGGCTGCGCCGCCCGTTTCCATAACTGAGAAGCGGTATAGGAGCAGCCTTTTCCTGTATAGAAGACCCTGCGGGAAACGATTCGGTTTTTCTTGCAAGGGCATATCCGATATGATAATATTACTAAGTTAAAATTGGTTTTTATTTTGCGAGGAGATTTAATATGATTTCTGCAGGAGATTTCAGGAACGGTGTAACCTTTGAAGAAGATGGCAACGTTTTCCAGATCATCGAGTTCCAGCATGTAAAACCCGGAAAAGGCGCAGCTTTCGTACGCACGAAGGTCAGGAACGTTATTACCGGAAGCGTGCTTGAGCGCACATACAGCCCGACCGACAAGTTCGAGCAGGCGTTCATCGATCGCCGTGACATGCAGTACAGCTATAATGACGGAGACCTCTACTATTTCATGGACTCCGAGACATATGAGATGACACCTGTCGCCCAGAAGGATCTTCCCGATTCGTTCCGTTTCGTAAAAGAGAACATGGATGTCAAGATCCTGTCCTACAAAGGAAGCGTGTTCGGCATTGAAGCTCCCAACTTCGTGGAGCTGGAAGTCACTCATACCGAGCCCGGCCTCAAGGGCAATACAGCAACGAACACCCTCAAGCCCGCCACTGTTGAGACCGGCGCCGAGGTCCGCGTGCCTCTGTTCATCAACGAAGGCGATGTCATTCAGATCGATACCCGCACGGGTGAATATATGGGAAGGGCATAAATATGGATATTCTTGAAAAAGTCGGATTTCTCAAAGGACTCGTAGAAGCAAGCGATCTCTCTCTCGGCGACAAGGAGAAGAAGATCTTTGACGCGCTTTTGGAACTGGTCGATG